>CAZADK010000151.1:2125-8488 GCA_964483855.1 uncultured Rhodoferax sp. | reverse complement strand
CTTCGCCGCTGCCTTCTTCGCCGCTGCCTTCTTCGCTGCTGCCTTCTTCGCTGCAGGGGCCTTGGCAGTCGCGGAATTCGCTACGCGGGTCGCGGCGCCCTTGCGGCCGGCCGCCGAACGCTTGGCCGACTGCGCGGCCGTGTCGAGGGTCTTGGCCACCTGCCGGGTCTCGCGCTCGACCGCCTTGCGGGTGTCGCTGGCCACGGCATCCACCGACTTGCGTGCTTGCTCCGTCTTGCGCTTCACCGCCTTCTTCGCGTCCCGGGCTGCCTTCTCGATGGTCTTGGTGATGCTGGCGAGTTTCTTGCGGGCGGCCGTGGCCGCCTTCGTCGCTTCGCGCTTGGCCGCCTTGACCGCGCTGCCGATCTGCTTGTTCACCGCCTTGATCTTGGCTTCGGCCGCCTTTTCGGTCTGCACGACCTTCTTGCGCACTTCCTTGGCCAGCGCTTGCGCCTGGCCCTTGGCTTTCTTCACCAGCTTGCGCGCATCGTTCTTGCCAGCCTTGGCGGTGGATGCTGCATTCTTGGCGGCGCGTTTGCCCGCTGCCTTGGCCTTGCGGGCGGCACGCTCGGCCGCCGCTATCGCGTTGCCGGCAGCACTTTCGGCGGCACTCGACGCCTGGATAGCGACCGTTTCGGTCTCGAGTTTCACCGCGTCCGCGGCGTTGCCTGCGGCATGGACGACCGCGTCAGCGGCCGAGGTGACGGTGGATGGGGTTCTGGATTTCGCAGTTGCGGTCATTGTCGGTTTCCTTGTGGTGGTTTGGCCGTGGTGCTGGCCATGGTGTTGAGGATCGTGGGCGTCTGTCGGGTCAACCCGAAGCCGCCCGGCGCTCAATGATGATCCAGTTTCTTGTCGGTGAAAAGCCATTCGCGCAATTCATGGTCGAACCGGGGGTCGCGGCGCCGGATCCATTCGAGCACCATCGCGGCGTGTTCCTTTTCCTCGTCGCGGTTGTGTTGCAAGATGGAGCGCAGTTCCGGATCCTTGCAGGCGTCGGCACGCTGGTTGTACCAGTCGACCGCCTCGAGCTCCTCCATCAACGACACGATGGCGCGGTGCATGTCGCGCGTCTCGTCGCTCAGTTCGTTGATGGGTTCGTGATATCCCTCGTTGGACATGGATCCTCCTGTATGGTGGGTGTCGGAATGATAACGGCCGCACGGAACGGATCAACCCGCCGCGACGGCTGCCTTCGGTCCACCGCGCCGGTGCGTCAACCGCCGTGTACCGGCTTCGCCTCGTAGCCGGCCAGGAACGGCTGCCAGTCACTGTCGGACCAGCGCAGGCCGGGATCGAGCCGGCGTTCCTTGCGCAGGGAGCGCAGCAGGCGTGCGAGGTTGTCGGCTTTCCAGCCGTCGCCAGCGCGGAAGCCGCACTTGTCGAAGTCCACGATCCACGCCCGGCCTGCATCGTCGAGCATCAGGTTGTGGCAATTGAGGTCGGAATGGAACACCTGTTCCTCGTGCAGCTGGCGCACGGCGCGACCGAGCCGCCGCCATTGTTCGGCGGACAGCGCATGTTCGTGGTGCAACAGGTGGGCGACGTCCCTGGAATGCGGGATCAGCGCGACCAGGATATCGGCGCTGTAGAACAACAGGCCGCGCCGGACACGGCGCGACGCGCAGGCCTGTGGCACGGGCAGGCCGCGGGCACGGAGCTGCCCGAGCAGCAGGAATTCGGCCATGGCTCGGGTGCAGGGCAGGCGCTGGACCAAAAAACGGTCGCGGATGAGACGGGCCATCAGCCCGCCACGGTGGTAGTGGCGCAGCAGGAACGCGCCTTGCGGGTGGTGCACCTGGTGCACGCGTCCGCGCCCGGCGCTGCGGTCCTGGCTCGCGCCTTGGCGCCGCCACCAGGCGGGGTCGAACAGCTCGTGGCTTGCCTCGTCGAAGCACTGTGGATCGACCCACACCATGTCGGGCCCGTGGCGCGATTGCCGTGTTGCTTGAGCGGCAATACGGCGCCCGGCAAACGGCTCGAGCAGCGCCAGCGTGCGCGCGGTGGCGCCGGTCATGGCCTCGAACACCTGGCGCGCGCTCGCGACTCCCGCCGCGCGCATGGCGGGCTCACGCTGCAGTTGGCTGAAACAGTCGAATACGCCGGCGGCGTGGTCCACCTCGAGCAGCGCGTGCGCCGCGCGCAGGGTCTCTATGATCCGGGCGAAATTGTGCGTCTGCCGGCCGGTGATCAGTGGTTTATCCAGCGCCAGAACTTCAAGCGGATTGTGGCCCCCGCGCGGGATCAGGCTGCCACCGACGAAGCAGGCGTCGGCCACGCCGTACCAGAGCATCAGCTCGCCCATGGTGTCGCCCAGCAATACCTGCGTGTCGGCGTCGGGCAGCTGGCCCGTGCTGCGGCGCACGAATCGCAATCCGGCCTGCTGCAGCAACCCGGCGACGACGTCGAAGCGTTCCGGATGCCGCGGCACCAGGATCAGCAAGGTGTTTGGTGCCTGCGCCAGGTGTTGCTGCAGTGCGTCGATCAAGGATTCGTCTTCACCGGCATGGGTGCTGCCGGCGGTAAGCACCGGCCGCTCTCCCAGCGCCGCTCGCATCGTGGCGACCCGACCCGGCAGCGCCGGGTCCAGTCGCAGGTCCGACTTGATGTTGCCGGTGACCACCAACCGCTGCGCCGACGCTCCCAGCGCGGTGAATCGCCGCGCCGTGGTCGGGTCTTCGCAACATACCAGGCGCAGCGATGCGATGGCGGGCCGCATGATGGACGCCCAGCGCCGGTAACCGGCGGCGCTGGGTTCGGACAGCCGCGCGTTGGCCACCATGACCGGCACGCCCAGGCTCTGGGCCTGGTACAGGAAATTCGGCCACAACTCGCGTTCGAGCAGGATCACCAGGCGCGGCCGCCAGGCCTGCAGGAAGCGATGCGTGGCGCGCGGCAGGTCGAGCGGGAAATACACATGGTCGACCCGGGCGCCGAAAGCGCTGCGGATCTGGCTGCTGCCGGTTGGGGTTGTGCAGGTCACCAGCGGGCGGCCCCAGCGCGCGTCGGCCAGCAAGGCCTCGATCAGCGGCCGAGCGGCCAGTACTTCGCCGACCGAGCCGCAGTGCACGACGACCACGCCCGCGCGGGCGGCATCCGAGCCGGCCTGGCCGAATCGTTCGTTCCAGCGCTGGCGGTAACGCGGATCGGTCCTTCCGCGCCACCACAGGTAGGCCAGCAGCGGCAGTGCGGCGGCGGCCAGCAGCAGGCTGTACGCCTGTCGCATCAGCGCCAGTGGTCGGCCACCCAGGCCGTGGGTGGAACCCGGCGATACCATTTGCCGCTCACGCCGGCAATGGCGTCTGGCGGGTTCGGCTTGCCATGGAACGCAATGATCTTTGCGCCCGGCGGGATGGCCGGGACGTCGAACCAGCTCATCAGGCCGCGCGGCACGCAATGGCGCTTGAAGCTGACGCACCACTGCGACGGCCAATATTGCACCTTGCCTTGACGGCCCAGGTATTGGGTGATGTATTCCTGCTCGTTGCGCACGTCGGCAATCGACGCCGGGTAGCCGCTTTTCAGGTGTTCGAGCGCATCGGCATGGGCGCCGACGGTATAGCGGTAGACCGAGGTGTTGCCGGTGCCATCGTGCTTGTCCCATTCCTTGATCACGCAGAAGGTGCCGGGATGGTCGAAGAAGCAGTCGATGTTGTCGACGATGACGATGTCCAGGTCCAGGAACAGGGTCGGGCCCTGCAAGTCGTACAGCGGAT
The DNA here is from genome assembly GCA_964483855.1 of uncultured Rhodoferax sp. Classification (GTDB taxonomy): domain Bacteria; phylum Pseudomonadota; class Gammaproteobacteria; order Burkholderiales; family Burkholderiaceae_C; genus CAISIP01. The sequence continues at coordinate 4,772 of CAZADK010000151.1, read as the reverse complement.
TGGCGAAGCTGGTCAGCTTGAGCCAGCCGTGGCCGAACGACCAGTTCTGGCGGGTGTCGAACGGTTCGAAACCGACCATCGGAATCGGGCGCAGGTCGATGTCCGGCTCCACGCCCTGGCCGTCGTCACTCAGGCAGATGAAGCGGAACGGGCGCTGCAGATGGCGGCGCACCATGCTGTGCAGCCGGTTCACGTATTCGGGCCCGTATTTGCGGCCCCACTTGATGCACAACACGTTGACGGTCTGCATGGTCCGGGAATCCTCCAGCGGTGTTCAATGGCGAGCTGCAATCCCGTCGGTCGGTGCCTGCCGGGCCGGGCGCACCGGGACGCCACCCCGGCCGGCGCACAGCCGCCTATTTGAGCAGGACCGCGTTGATCGGCAGCAGGTCTTGCGGCGTCAGGCTGCCGTTGGCCAGGCGCAGCCGCAGGCCGCCCACCAGCACGTCGTAACGTGCGCGGGCCAGGTCGCGCTTGGTCTGGAATAGCTGGCTCTGCGCATTGAGCACGTCGATGTTGATGCGCACGCCGACCTGGTAGCCGAGTTTGTTGGCGTCCAGGGCGCTCTGGCTGGAGGCCTCGGCGGCTTCCAGCGCCTTGGCCTGCCCTTGGCCGGACAACACGCCGAAGTAGGCGGCCCGCGTGGCCTGCGACACGGTGCGGCGAGCCGCCTCCAGGTCGGTGCGTGCCTTTTCCTCCAGCGCCAGCGCTTCCTTGATGCGGTTCTGGATCGCGTAACCCGAGAACAACGGCATGTTGAACGCCAGCGCAATCGTGGCGACATTGGTGCGGCTGTCGTTGCGGGACGCGGAACTGCCGTCGTTGTGCGTCAGCGCATAACTGCCGTTGAGGTCGAGCGTCGGCTTTTCGCCGGCCTGCGCCTTGCGCGTCTCCAGCTGGGCCACTTCGAGCGCCAGCATCGCCTGGCGCAGCTGGGGATGGTCGTCGATGGCCTGTTTGACCCATTCCTCGACCTGGTTGGGTTGCAGCGGCGGCAATATCACCGGCGTCGTGAGCGAGCGCGGCGCGGTTCCATCTTTGCCGACCAGGCGATCGAGTGCGATCCGCTTGACCAGCAGATCGTTGGCGGCTGCGATCTCCTGCGCGATCACCAGATCGTAACGGGCCTGGGCTTCACGGGTGTCGGTGATGGTGCTGGTGCCGACCTCGAAATTGCGCTTCGCGGCGGCCAGCTGCTCGGCCACGGCCGTCTTCTGCGCATCGACGAACGTCACCGCGTCCTGCGCGGCCAGCACGTCGAAATAGGCCTGGCTGACACGCACGATCAGGTCCTGCTCGGCGATCTGCAACTGGGCCTGTCCGGAGACGATCGATTTTTGCCCCTGCTCGTAGGTCAGCTGGTTGACCGGTCGGTACAGCGGTTGAGATGCACTGATCGTGGCCCCTTGCGAACCGAACGCGGTGTTGGGTATGCGCGTGTTGGCGTCGATCGAGGTGCGCGACATGGATGCAGCCAGACCGACCGTCGGCAGCAGGCCGGCACGCGACTGCTCGGCGCGGGCCATCGTGGCCTCGTATTGCGACTTGGCTGACTGGTATGCGGCGTCGTAGACGCGTGCCGCATCAAATAGATCGACCAGGTTCTGCGCGCCTGCCGGCAATGCCGACAGACCGCCCAGCATGAGAGTGAAGGACAGGGTACGGAACCGGGAAAGGTGCGTGCGTGGTGTCATTGGGTCGTGCATGGTGGTTCAGGGTTGTCGAGCCGCTGCTCAGTAACGCGGGATGCTGTTGTCGATTTCTGTCGCCCAGGCATCGATGCCGCCGGCGATGTTGGCAACCTGCGCAAAGCCCTGGTTGACCAGGAATTGGGCAACCTGCATGCTGCGCCCACCATGGTGGCACAGGCAGGCGACCGGTGTTTGCGGATCGAGTTCCTGCAGCCGCGCAGGTACCGTGCCCATCGACATCGGCACTAACGTGAAGTCGCCCGGCTTGACGCTGGCGGTACGCCATTCGGCCGGCTCGCGCACATCGAGCACCACGGGCGACGTGTCGCCTCGATGCCGGCTCAGCCAGGTGGACAGTTCACGGGGTCGGATTTGTTCGATCATGGTCTGTGGGCACGGGTCGACGTGCAGGATCAGAAGCGGAAGCGGGACGGCTGCGGAAAGTTCTGCAGGCGCGGCGCCACCGTATCCCAGGGCTGGATCGTGCGGTAATCGGAATCGCCGAGGCGGGTGACGAAGGTGGCCCGCATCATGGGCTCGTCGCCGACGACCGCGCCCAGGCGGCCGCCGATCTTGAGGTGTTTGAGCAGCGCCTGCGGGACTTCGGCGATGGAGCCGCTGAGCACGATGACGTCGAACGGTGCCTCCACCGGCATATGGTGGGCGCCGTCGTGCTGCCGCACTTCGGCGTTGTGCACGCCGGCCAGTTGCAGATTGGCGCGCGCCAGCGCGACCAGTTCCGCCTGGATCTCGAGCGTGACGACGCGCTGGGCCCGGTGTGCCAGCAGCGCAGCCATGTAGCCGGAGCCGGCGCCGACTTCCAGCACCTTCTCGTGTTTCTGCACCGCCAGGTCCTGCAGCATGCGCGCCTCGACACGCGGCGCGAGCATGCACTGGCCCGCGGGCAGTGGAATTTCCATGTCGACAAAGGCCAGCGCCTTGTGCGCGGCGGGCAC
>CAZADK010000151.1:0-2115 GCA_964483855.1 uncultured Rhodoferax sp. | reverse complement strand
GCGGGCACGAAGTCTTCGCGGCGCACCACCGACAACAGATGCAGCACATGGGCGTCGAGTACCTCCCAAGGACGGATCTGTTGCTCGATCATGTTGAAACGGGCTTGTTCCAGATTCATTGCGGCATGCATGGAGTGGCTCTCGGCGTTCAGGTCGGACGGTCGATTTTAGGGGTTTGCGCCGATGCCTCTTTGACACCCAGCAAGCGCCTGCCCCATTGGGCAAGGTCATCCATATAACAATAGGCCACCGGCACCACGACCAGGGTCAGCAGCGAGGAGGTTATGACACCGCCGATCACCGCCTGTCCCATGGGCGCGCGCATCTCCGAGCCCTCGGTCAGTGCGAATGCCAGCGGCACCATGCCGAACACCATCGCCAGCGTGGTCATCAGGATCGGCCGCAGCCGCACCTTGGCTGCCAGCAGCAGGGCCTCGTTGCGTTCCAGCCCAGGTACGGTATGGCCATCGACCCCGATCGTGTCCTCGCGCGCCCGGATTGCGAAGTCGACCAGCAAGATGGCGTTCTTGGTCACCAGTCCCATCAGCATCACGACGCCGATGACCGAGAACATCGACAAGGTCGAGCCGAACATCATCAGCGCCAGCACGACGCCGATCAGCGTGAGCGGCAGCGATGTCATCAGCGCCAGTGGCTGCAGGAAACTCTTGAACTGGCTCGCCAGGATCATGTAGATGAAGATGATGGCCATCGCCAGCGCCGAGAGCGCATAACCGAAGGCCTCGGCCATGTTCTTGGTCGATCCGCCGAACTGGTAGCCGTAACCCGGCGGCAGGTTGATGCCGTCCATCACCTGGCGGATGCCTTCGGACACCTCGCCGGCGGAGCGGCCAAACACGTTGGCGCTGACGCTGACCTCGCGCGTGAGGTCGCGCCGGTTGATCTGGTTCGGGCTGGTGGTCTCGCGGATTTCGGCCAGCTGGTTCAGGCGCACGACGCGCATGCTGCCATCGGGGTTGCTGCCCAGCGCGAACGGTAGCCGTTCCAGGTCCTGCATCGCGCTGCGTGCATCGCTGCGCAGGCGCACGTTGACGTCGAAGGTCTGGTCGTCGCTGGCGCGCCAGTTGCCGACCGTCTGGCCGGCGATCATGGTGCGCAGCGCAGCGCCGAACTGGCTGATGCTCAGTCCGAGGTCCGAGGCGACGTCGCGGCGCACCTGCACGTCCAGCGTGGGCTTGTTCGGCTTCACACTGGAGTCGAGGTCGACCAGGCCGGGAATCGTCCGGATCCGGTCCAGCGCCTGTACCGTGATACGTTCGAGTTCGGCCTGCTCCGGGCCCTGGATGGAGAACCGGACCTGCTTTTCGCCACCGACCGAGTCGAGCAGGCCCACATGGGTGACCGTGATGCCGGCAACCTGCCGCAGCCGCTCGCGCAGCAGGGCCGACATCGCATCGACGCCGCGGGTGCGGTCCTTGCGGTCGACCAGGCGCACATACACCGACGCATACATCTTGCCCTGGGCGTTGCCGGTGTTGATGGTCACCAGTGTGTAACGCACCTCGGGCAGGGAGCGCACGATGGATTCGACCTGGCGCGCCTTGGCTTCGGTGACCTCAAGCGAGGAGCCCACCGGGGTATGGAAGTCCAGCGTGGTCTCGGAAAAGTCGGACTTGGGCACGAATTCGGTGCCCAGCAGTGGCAGCATCAGCAGGCTGCCGATGAAAATCGCCAGCGCGACCACCAGTGTCGAGAGCCGGTGCGCCAGCGCCCAGCGCAGGATGCCCTGATAGGCCTGCACCAGCTGGTCCTGGGCGCGGTCGAAGGCCCCGGTGACACGGCCGATGGTCTTGTCGTACAGCGACGCCGGTGCGTGGCGTCGGCCATGCGCCTCGATGCTGGGGTCGTGCCAGATCGACGACAACATCGGGTCCAGCGTGAAGCTGACGAACATCGAGATCAGCACCGCCACCACGATGGTCAGGCCGAATTCGTGAAAGAACTTGCCGATGATGCCGCCCATGAAGCCGATCGGCAGGAACACCGCGACGATGGACAAGGTCGTGGCCAGCACCGCCAGCCCGATTTCCTGTGTGCCGTCGAGCGAGGCGCGGTACGCGTCCTTGCCCATCTGCACATGGCGCACGATGTTCT
>CAZADK010000150.1:0-8492 GCA_964483855.1 uncultured Rhodoferax sp. | reverse complement strand
TGTCCAGACCCTCGACCTTGAGCAGGCGTGGCTGGAAGGCGCCCACACCAGCAGCAATGAACAGGGTCTTGGTCAGGAAAGTGGTGCCCTTGGAGGTCTGCACGAAGAAGCGGCCGTCGTCCTGCTTCTCGACCACGGTCACTTCCTGGCCAAAGTGAAACACCGCGCCGAACGGCTCGATCTGCTTGAGCAGCGAGTCGGTCAGTTCCTGGCCAGTGCACACTGGCACGGCGGGAATGTCGTAGATCGGTTTGTCGGGGTACAACTCCACGCACTGGCCGCCCGGGTAGGCGAGCGAGTCGATGACATGCGCCTTGATCTCCAGCAAGCCGAGCTCGAACACCTGGAACAGGCCGACCGGGCCGGCGCCGACGATGACGGCATCGGTCTCGATCGCTCCCTGCGTGTCGTGGCTGGGAGCTCCTTCGTGGGCGAGGGCCGTGTCGATCACTTCTTGGTTCAGATGAGGTTCCATGATGTCGTCTTCATTGCGCCACAGCCGGAAAAAGAAGGCTGTGGTTCAGTTGCAACGAACACGCTCGTGTTGCCGTGTGGTGTCAGCGCACCATCAGGCTGAGCTTGTCCGTCGTGTCCTTCCATTCGTCTGCGTCGGGCAGCGGTTCCTTGCGTTTGGTGATGCTTTTCCAGGTCGGCAGCTTGGCCAGCTCGGCATTGAGCGCCGTCATGTGCTGCTGGTCCGCGGGCACGTCTTCCTCGGCATAGATCGCGTTCACCGGGCACTCCGGGATACACACGGCGCAGTCGATGCACTCGTCCGGATCGATGGTGAGGAAATTGGGGCCTTCGCGGAAGCAATCGACAGGGCAGACATCGACGCAATCGGTGTATTTGCACTTGATGCAGGCTTCGGTGACGGTATGGGTCATTTTTCTGAAAAAGTGTCGATCGGGTCGGAAGTGGTGGATTTTATGGGCTTTCACCAACCTTCCTGTGCAGGTGGCCTTGGAAGCGCTGCGGTTGTTTGCCGCGGATCAAAGCGCCAGCGCCGCTCCCGCGGTTTTGTGGGAGGCGGTGTCGACCAGCACCAGTGCGCCAAGCGCGCGCGAAACCCCGTAGGTCAACACCGCGATCGGCGCCCGCCGCGCCAGTTCCACCTTGCCGATGGTATTGGCGCCCAATTGTTCAGCTGCACGCCGCTCCAGCGTGTGCGCGTCGAGCCGGTGGCCGATACGCGTCCCCCGCGCCTTGACCCGGCGATGGCGGTGCGCTGTCCTCGTTCGCAGACTCTGCCCGGCCCTGTTCGGGCGGCGCGGCCGGGCCGTTGTTTGTCGTGTCCTGCGCGGTTGGCGCATCCAGCAGTTCCATCAGCAGGTCCATTGTCAGTACCCTTCTTTCTTGCAGTTTTCCATCGCCGAATCCGAGGTCCGGTCGTCCGTTCGGGTCGCGCCCCGTTCACTGGATATGGGGGCCCAGCGTCTCGATCAGCACTTCGGCCGCGCTGGCAGCCAGGCTGGTCGCCAGGCCGGTGCAGGTGATGCCGCTGACTGTCCGGCGGGCGCCGGCCTTGGCGTGATGTTCCACGGCAGTCGTCATGCCGGGCTTCTGGCGAACAGCGGTGCAACGGTGGCCGCATCACCCTGGTAGAACACCGGAAAACGCGCAAACTGGCGCTCGACCACGGCCGCATCGGTCGCGTCGCGCAACACGGCGCTGTCGAAGCCGCAGCGCTGCAACTGCACCAGCTGGTCCACCAGCACATCGCCGGTGGCGCGGATCTCTCCGGTGAAACCAAGCCGGCGGCGCAGCAGAAAAGCCTGGCTGTAGGCGCGCCCGTCGGTGAATTTCGGGAAATGCAGGTCGATACGGGTGATGCCGTCCAGCGCCAGTTCCCGCGGGTCGGCGGTGTTGTCGATGCGGATGCTCAGCTTGTCGCCCGCGGTAGGTTCGACATGGGCCGCAGCAGGGATGAAGCGGATCGTGGTGTGCATGGTCAGGTGGTTTCCATTTGGCGGGTGCTGTTGCCCTTGCCAGTGCTCACGCGCACGTCGTTGGCGGCGAGCTTGAATGGCTCGATGCCGACGCGGCGCACGGTGTCGATGAAGGTCTCCTGCTGGCCGCTGTCGCACAAGGCGCGCTGCACCCGATAGGCATCCAGGATGGCCTCGATCACGTCGGGCACCTCGGCGGCGGCGAACGACGGGCCGATCACCTTGCCCGGCGTGGCTGCCCCTGACAGCGTGGAGCCGTCCGAGCCGCCAAGCGTCACCTGGTACCACTCCTGTCCGTCCTTGTCCACGCCCAGGATGCCGATATGGCCACTATGGTGGTGGCCGCAGGAGTTGATGCAGCCGCTGATGTGCAGGTCGATCTCGCCCAGGTCGTGCAGTTCGTCCATGTCCTGGTAACGCGCGGTAATGGCCCCGGCGAGCGGCAACGAGCGCGCATTGGCAAGTGAGCAGAAGTCGCCGCCAGGGCAGGCGATCATGTCGGTCAGCAGGCGGATGTTGGAGCGAGCCCAGCCGGCCTCGCGTGCCGCCTGCCACAACGCTGGCAACGCGTCGGCGTGCACCCAGGGCAACACCAGGTTCTGGTCATGGGTTACCCGGGCCTCGCCGGCGCTGAAACGCTCGGCCAGATCGGCTGCCACCTCGAGTTGATCGGCGGTCGCATCACCGGGCGCGTAACCGACACGCTTGAACGACAGCGTCACCGCGCGCAGCGACTGGTTCTTGTGTTCGGCCACGTTCTGTTGCAGCCAACGCCGGTATTCGACAGTCGCGCGCTCGCTCAGGGCAATTGCGGCGGCGACGGCGCTGTCGGTTGTGGCCTGTGCCAGTGCTGGCGCGACGAACGAGGCGGCGACCCGGTCGAACTCGCCCTGGCTGATGGTGTGGGGCGCGCCGTCGACCTCGACGATCTGGCGGTATTCCTGCTCGACCTCGCGGGTGAAACGCTCGCCTTCGGCCTTCACCAGGATCTTGATGCGAGCCTTGTACAGGTTGTCGCGCCGGCCCCAGCGGTTGTAGACCCGCACCACGGCTTCGAGGTAGTTCAGCACTTGGTTCCAGGGCAGGAACGCGCGGATCGTGCTCGCGATCACCGGCGTGCGGCCCATGCCGCCACCCACCAGCACCTTGAAGCCGATGGTGCCGTTGGCGTCGCGCAGCAACTGCAGGCCGACATCGTGCCAGGCGGTTGCGGCGCGGTCTTCGCGGGCGCCGGTCACGGCGATCTTGAACTTGCGCGGCAAAAAGGCGAACTCGGGATGCAAAGTGCTCCACTGGCGCAGGATCTCGCAATATGGCCGCGGGTCCTCAATCTCGTCGATGGCAATACCAGCTCGCTCGTCGCTGGTGATGTTGCGGATGCAGTTGCCGCTGGTCTGGATGCCGTGCATGTCGACGCTGGCCAGCAACTCCATCACGTCCGCGCTGCGCGCCAGTGGGATCCAGTTGAACTGCAGGTTCTGGCGCGTCGTGAAGTGGGCAAGACCACTGGGCAGCGATTGCAGGTCGCTCAGCCCGGGGTTGGCGGTATCCAGCTCGTTCTCGTCCTTGCGGTCGTAGTCGCGGGCGATCCGCGCCAGCACGCGAAGCTGCGCGCTGGACAACTCGCCGTACGGCACGGCGACACGCAGCATCGGCGCAAATCTCTGGATGTACCAGCCGTTCTGCAGCCGCAGCGGCTTGAAGTCGTCGCCGGACAGTTCACCAGCCAGGTGGCGCTGTAACTGGTCGCGGTATTGCTCGGCGCGGCTGCGGACGAACTGGCGGTCGAACTCGGTGTATTGGTACATGGTCAGTCTCGTTCGAAATCAGTGACGGCGCTGGTCGTTGTTGGCGTGGCTTCACAGGGCGATCAGCGCCGACAGCTACGAGCGCACCAGGCGCTCGGGTGTGCGTTGCATCAGGTGCGCGCCGATCCAGATGCCGGCAACAATGGACACGCGCGCCTGCATAGGCCGCCACTGTAGGCAAGGCTCTATATATAACAAACTACTTTTTTATGATGTTGTTATATCGTTTTCGTGATTAACCGGCGGATGTGGCGCGATGCAAACCCTTGGCGTCAACCATGGCTGGCCCACACGGCCCAGATGGCCGCCGTTGTTCAGCGCACATGGATGAAGCCCGAACCACACGGATGAAGCCGAACGATGGTCCCTGAGAGCGCCCTCATCCCTGGCTTCGCCAGGCGCCCCGAGGGTCCTCATGAGCGCCCGACCCGGTTCGGGTGTTCGGTGACCGAGGCCCGAGCGATCAGGCCGGCAGCCAGTCGCCCATCATGACTTCCTCAAACAAGGCGACACATCCCGGCGCATCGACCTGCATGCAGACCTGGGTACGCGGACGGTGTTTTTCCCAGCCGGGTTGCGGGTAGTCCAGAAAGTCGCGCTGGTTCATGATGGTCTGGCCCTGGGCCAGGCCATCGGTGGCAACCCGGACCGACTTGGCGCTGGTGGTGAACAGGCCGGGTTGCACAAGATAGACAAAAGCCAGCAGGTCGTGCGCGAAGCAGCCTGGCGTGCGGGCGATGTGCTGGTACAGGCCACTGTAGAAGCGGGCATAGAAATCCACTGCCTGGAGCAAGGTGTCGGTGGCGAGATGGCGCTGCTTGTTGGCGATACGCTCGAATTGCTGGAGCGTGGTCACAACCCGGTGCGTCACGTCCAGCCCGACCATGGTCAGCTTCCAGCCGGCGGTGAACACGCGGTCGGCGGCATGCGGGTCGTTCCAGATATTGGCCTCGGCCACCGGCGACACATTGCCCGGCTCGGCAATCGTTCCTCCCATGACGATGACTTCGCGCAACAGCAGCGGCAGCCTGGGTTCGATCATCAGTGCCAGGCTCAGGTTGCCCAGGGGGCCGACCGCCACCAGCGCGATCTCGCCTGGATGCGCACGTGCCATATCGACGATGAACTGTGCCGACGAGCGCGGATCGAGCTGACGCTTGACCGGCTGGCGCGCGCCCAGGTTGCCCAGGCCATCGGCGCCGTGAATGTGCGCCGGAGGTGCCTCAGCGGGTTTGACCCAGGGAACGGCAACGCCCCGGGTCACCGGCACGTCGCAGCCGGCGATCTCGGTCAGGTACAGGGCGTTGGTGGCAGCTTGCTCGACACTGACATTGCCGAACGTGGTGGTGATGCCCACCAGGTCGATGGCCGGATGCGCCAGCGCGAAATAAAGTGCCATTGCGTCGTCGACGCCAGGGTCGGTGTCATAAATCACCTTGGTCTTGCTGCTTGCGGTCATGCGGTTCGTTCGGGGGGGTGGTTGTTCAGGCTGGTCATGCGTCCGGGACGAAGGCCGACGTCAGTCGTCCAGGCCGCAGTAGGCGCGCAGGTTGGCCATCGAGGAGTCATCTGCCGTTGTTTGCTCTGCCAGCCAGCGGGTTACCGTTGTCTGGTCGGGGATGCTGGACTGGGCGCCGGGGCGCGTGCAGGCCAGGGCCGAGGCTGCGCTGGCCGATCGCAGTGCATCGGCCAGCGGCGTGCCCCGGTCGAGTGCCGCCACCAGCACGCCGCAAAAGGTGTCGCCGGCGCCGGTGGTGTCCACCGGTTCGATGGCAAACGCAGGCTGCAACAGGTGCTCGTTGCCATGGCGCGCGCAGCAACCGCGCGGGCCCAGAGTGACAACCACCAACGGCACCTGCAGCCGAGCCAGCCCTTCACGAACCGCGCCCCGGGCGCCGGTGATGCTGGCCAGTTCGCCCTCGTTGACGATCAGGATGTCGATCAGTGCCAGCAGTTCTGCGTCGAGTGCCCGGGCTGGCGCTGCGTTGAGCACGACGGTAACGCCTGCCGCGCGTGCAGCACGTGCGTAGGCCGCCACCGTCGGCAACGGTGTCTCGAGCTGCATCAGCAGGTGGCTGTATCCGTGTAGCGGCGGCAGGTGTTGCGGCGCCAAGGTGTTGTTGGCGCCTGGCGCCACGGTGATGGCGTTTTCGGCGTCGTCCGAGACGCAGATGAACGCGGTGCCAGTGGCCTGGTCGGCGCTGCGCACCACAAGGGTCTGCACTCCCGCGCCGCGCAGCGACTGCTCCAGTGGCTGCGCATAAGCGTCCGCGCCCAGGGCCAGCAGCATGTGGGTGGCGGCGCCACCGGCGCGCGCAGCCGCCACGGCCTGGTTGGCGCCCTTTCCGCCAGGATGGGTGGCCATCGAGTGGCCGAGCACGGTTTCACCCGGGGCCGGGATGTGCCCGGCGCGCACGACGAAGTCGAGATTGGCGGATCCGGCAACGAGAATCATGGTTAAATCAATCGGTTGGAGGGGGTCGCTCGGCCCGGATGTCGATGTCCGATGGCGGGGAGCCAACCTTACAGTCAGGACCGCAACAGAATTATGGGCTACAAACCGCGGGGAATCGGCGGTTTGGGCCGATGTCGTCCCGGGATGCATGCGGTCTGCCCGGCCAGACGACGCAGGATCACAGGCAACCATGGGCAGTTCGGTTTTCGTCAAGGTGGTGGGTTTCCGGGACGTGGAGCGCCACGCGCTCAACACCGTTTTTCGTATCTCGGCCGAACAGCCAACCTGTTATGCCTTGTGGACGCCTGAGGCACCTGTCATGCCGCATGTTGCGCTGATCGATGTGGAGAGTTACGAGGCCGGTATGGCGTTGGCGTCGCCTGGGCTGAATCGCAACCTTAAGCTGATCTGTGTCGGCGAGGGTGCCCCGAAGCAGGCTTGGAGGGTGTTTCCGCGCCCGATCAACTGGGCGGCCATCCTGCACTGCATGGACCAGCTGTTTGCCAAGGTCAGCGTGGATATCGATCTTGATCCCGCCGGCCAGGCCACGACGATGCTCCCGCCCGGAGTGCGCCAGACCCTGGTCATCGATCCCACGCGCGACGATCGGCTGTATTTGCGTGCCCGGCTGGCGCTGGCCGGCCTGATCGACGTTGACGAAGCCGATTCCGTACCTCAGGCACAGAACAAGCTGCGCGAGCGCCCTTACGACATCGTCATCGTCAATATCGATATGCTGGACGATCCCTGGTCGCTGGTGGAGCGGCTGGTTTCTTCCAGCCCGCCGGTCGGCAGCGTCGTGGTGACGACGGCGAATCGGTCCTGGGCCATGCACGAACGCGCGGAGCAGGCAGGCTGCCGGGCATTGCTGGACAAACCTTTCGACCCCGGCCATCTGTACCGGGTGTTCCAGATGGTCTAGCTGCGGCTTTCCGGCTGGCGCGCGGCGACGCGCAGCACGTCGATGCACCGGTGCTGGCCAGTATCGAGGGGCAGGGGTTCAGCACCCATCTGCGCCGCAATCAATTCTCCGCACAAGGCCGCATGGGTCAGTGCGCGCGAGCCCATTGCGGTGCTGACCCACAGGCCTGCTGACGACGTGTTGTCCGTCTGCAGGGGCCACGCGCCGACCAGGGGCAGGCGGTCTGCCAGCGACCAGCGGGTGCCGCGCCAGGCCTGCAGCGCAGCGCTGGCAAAAACAGGGGACACCGCGGCTGCCGCCTCTGGCAACAATTGCGCGACCCGCGCCAGGTTTTGTCGATGCGCCTGGGATGCCGACAACGTCGGCTCGCCCATCGGCTCGTAGGTGGCACCGGCAAACCAGGCTGCAGCGCCGTTCCACGGCACATGGGGCGCCACACTGCCGGCGCCGTTGACCGGAAAGGGCGGAAAAAACGCGGCATCCTGCCGTGTGTGCCAGGCCCAGGACAGCTGACCCTGGACCGGTGTCATGGCCAGCGGCGCTACCGGCGCGGCTTGCCGGGCCGCCGACAAAGCCAGCTGCAACAACGCCGGGCTGGCGCCGGCACAGGCGATCACGAGTTGCGGTGCCCGGGCCAGCTCCAGGCCTTGCGGGCCAAGCAGGCGCCAAAGGTCGCCATCCAGCGTGATGGACTGCACCGGGCTGTTGCCCAGGAATCGCACGCCAGGCTGGTCCAGCCAGGCCTGGACCAGCCGCTGCGGCTTGATCCAGCCGGCCGCCGCGTGCCACAGGGCCTGCTCCGGTCGGGCCAATTTGCCAAGCCCTGGCCACGCGGGTGATCCGCGGGCGGCCGCCGCAGCCCAGGCTTGCCCCTGTGCGGGCCATTCGGCCGGCAAGGCGTCTGTGGCGGCGTCGGCATGGGCGACTCCGGACCAGGCCCAATCCTGGCCAGGCGTCAGCAGACGCTGCGCCGCTTGCAGCGTCGCGCGTATGCCGGTTCGCGACAGGCGCGAGCGGATGCCGTCGTCGCGCGAGACCTGTGGCGCAAACAGGCCGACCGGCAAGCTCGAAGCGCCGGCGGCAGGCGCCGGTGCTGCATCGAGCACGGTAACTTGCCAGCCGCGCAGCGACAGTGCGCCGGCCACCGCCGCACCAGCCAGTCCAGCGCCGACGACGACGCAGTGCGAAACGTTCGCCGGTGCCCGAGTCCGGCGCGTGCGCGTCGCCTTGATCTGCCAGGGGGGTTGGTATTGGGCGCATTGGATGCCAGGCTGGGCAGGCTCCGCCGCAACTTCGCTGCCAGCCACCCAGCCCGCGGACGTGAGATCGTCCGGGTGCAGCCCGCAGCAGGGCAACAC
>CAZADK010000149.1:0-8576 GCA_964483855.1 uncultured Rhodoferax sp. | reverse complement strand
GCCGCAGCGGTTCAAAGACACGGCGAATGCATGATGGCTTCGTCATCGTCCCGCACCGCGAGATAGTTTGCCTCAGGCGGGACCCAACGCGCCAGATACCGTCTGGCGATGTTCCTCAGAGCGCCGGGCACCCACACGCGCGCAGGCTGGTGTTCGGGAACCGGTATGCGACGTCGGTCCGTGCTGGGGTGGGAGTGAGACGATGTCATGCACCAGTATCGCGAGACTGGCGCTTTGGCTCTGTTCGCTGGCGCACAGAAACCCGGCCTGTTTCGGCAAGGCGGCAATGGATGCGGGCTCGTCATCCTCCAAGGTCGTTCACACGCGGGGCTCGGGCGCCGCACCGCGGGGCATGCCCAGGGGTTTGCGCTGCTTGCCTATACTGTATCGCGCGTCGACAGCGGCCCCTAGGCTCCTTCCACCGCCACCTGGCGCGACCGCTTCACCCACCGCACACCGCACACCGCACACCGCAAACCGCAAACCGCAATCGCATGGACCAGCACGAATTCGACACCATCATCGTGGGCGCTGGCACCGCCGGTTGTCTGCTGGCCAACCGGCTGAGCAAGGATCCGGCCCGGCGGGTGTTGCTGATCGAGGCGGGGCAGCGCGACAACTACCCGTGGATCCACATCCCGGTCGGCTATCTGTATTGCATCGGCAACCCGCGCACGGACTGGCTCTACCAGACCGAGGCCGAAACCGGCCTCAACGGCCGGCGCCTGCGTTACCCGCGCGGCAAGTCGCTGGGCGGCTGCTCGTCGATCAACGGCATGATCTACATGCGCGGCCAAGCGCGCGACTACGACGGCTGGGCGGCACAGACCGGCGACGACGACTGGACCTGGGCCAACAGCCTGGGCGACTTCAAGGCCCACGAAGACCATTTCCGGCTCGATGGCGGCGCCGACCCGCAGCAACTCGGGCGCCGCTTCTCCGAACTGCACGGCCATGGCGGCGAATGGCGCGTCGACCGGCAGCGGCTGCGCTGGGAGGTGCTCGAGGCATTCGCCGCCGCCGCGACCGAAGCCGGCATTCCGGCGTGCAACGACTTCAACACCGGCGACAACTTCGGTGTCGGATTCTTCGAGGTGAACCAGAAGGCAGGCTGGCGCTGGAATGCATCCAAGGCCTTCCTGCGGCCGATCCGGAGCCGCTCCAACCTGCAGGTCTGGACCGAGGCGATGACCGAGCGGCTGGTGTTCAAGACCGACCCGTCAGGCCGACCCCGCTGCACCGGCGTGCTGCTGCGCCGCGGCGGACAGCGCCTGACGGTCGGCGCCCGGTCCGAAGTCGTCCTTTGCGCCGGTGCCATCGGTTCGCCGCAGTTGCTGCAATGCTCGGGCATCGGGCCAGCTGGTCTACTCAAGAAACACGGGATCGATGTGGTGAGCGATATACCGGGAGTGGGCGCCAACCTGCAAGACCATCTTCAGATCCGAGCCGTATTCAAGGTGCAGGGCGCGCGCACACTCAACACCCTGGCCAACAGCCTGATCGGCAAGGCGGGGATCGGGCTGGAATACCTGCTGCGCCGCACCGGCCCGATGAGCATGGCGCCGAGCCAGCTCGGCGCCTTCAGCCGCTCCGATCCGTCGCGCCCGCATGCGAACCTCGAATACCACGTGCAGCCCCTGAGCCTGGACGCGTTCGGCGAACCGCTGCATGCGTTCCCGGCCTTCACCGCCAGCGTCTGCAACCTCAACCCGACCAGCCGCGGTTCGGTGACGATCACCAGCGCATCGGCCGACGACGCGCCGGCCATAGCGCCACGTTACCTGAGCACCGACGAGGACCGGTTGATCGCGGCCAACAGCCTGCGCCAGGTGCGCCAGATCGCGGCTCAGCCGGCGATGGCGCGGTTCCAGCCCCAGGAGTGGAAACCCGGCGTGCAGTTTCAAAGCGACGACGAACTGGCGCGCCTGGCGGGCGACATCGCCACCACGATTTTTCATCCGGTGGGCACGGCGAAAATGGGCCGCGACGACGATCCGAGCGCCGTTGTCGATGCGCAACTGCGCGTGCGCGGCGTCAACGGCCTGCGCGTCGTCGACGCCAGCGTGATGCCGACCATCACCAGCGGCAACACCAACGCGCCCACGTTGATGATTGCCGAGAAAGCGGCGCGGCGGATCATCGCGCAATCCCGATCATGAACGAACACCCGTCGCCATTGCTGGAACCCGTGGCCGCCACCGAACAGGCGCCCGAGCGCCCGTTCGGGGCTTCGCACGCATGGTCGCTCGAATCGGTGGCGACCTGGCTGTATGCCGAGGGACGTTTCATCGCCGACCCGATGACCATGACCGAGGCAATGATGGAGCGGCTCGATGCGGCCGGCGCCCGCATCGACCGGCTGCGCGTGACCTGCGGCACCTTGCACCCGCAATTGGTGGCCGTGGGGCTGAGCTGGACCCGCGAGGACGGCGCGCGATTCTGGTCTGGTGCGCATGGCGTGCAACAGACCGACGCCTATATCGGAAGCCCGATCCAGTATGTGCACCAGCATGCGGCGCCGCTGCACCATCGATTGGACACCGAACCGCCGCCCGACGAACATTCAATCTGGCAGGAGCTGCGCGCCAGTGGCGTGCGCGACTACCTGGCGTTGCCGATGATCTTCGCCGACCGCACCGTCAATGTGCTGACCGTGGCGACCCGTGACCCAGCCGGCTTCAACGACGACGACGTGGCCCGGATGCAGGCGTTGACCAACCTGCTCACGCCGCACATGGAATTGCTGGTGATGCGCCGCACCGTGCTGGGTCTGCTCGACACCTTCGTGGGCAGGCGCATCAGCGAACGCATCCTGCAAGGCCAGGTCAAGCGCGGCGACGGCGAAAAGATCTCGGCCGCGTTCTGGTATTCCGACCTGCGCGGCTTCACCGCGTTGAGCGAAACGCTGCCCACCGACGAGTTGTTGCGCCTGCTCAACGACTACTACGAATATTGCGCCGCGGCGGCCGCCGCCCGGGGCGGAGAGATCCTGCAGTTCATCGGCGACGCCATCCTGATCGTGTTCGAGATCAAGGATCCGGCGCGTACCGCGGAGGTCTGCACCGCCGCGCTCGACGCCGCGGTGGACGCGTTCGACACCATCGCCGTGGTCAATAACCGGCGTCGCCGCTCCCGGCAGCCCGAGATCGCGTTCGGACTGGGCCTGCACCTGGGCACGGTGACCCATGCCAATGTCGGTGCGCCCAATCGGCTGGCCTTCAACGTCGTCGGCCCGCCGGTCAACATGACGGCACGTATCCAGGGCATGACCAAGCAACTGAAGATTCCGCTGCTGATGTCGCGCGATTTTGCGCGGCAGGTTCAACGACCGGTGGTCAGCGTCGGGCGCCATGACCTGCGTGGCATCGCCAAGGCGCAAGAGCTGTTCCGGCTGCGCGAGGATTGACAGCTCTCCCTGTCGCCATTGGGTCGTACAAGCTTGGCAATCACCCGCGGCAAGGCCGCAAGCGAACCGATCTGCTGTTGTGCTGCGGGTCGTTCCAGGGTCGCGTCAGCGCACAGGTCTGCCACAACGCGATGACGGCAGGCCCGTCCACTTCGTCGAACGGCCGGATCAGCATTTTCGTGGCACGCATGGTGTGTCAGTCCTGCGACGTGCCGCCGCAGCCTGCATGTGGGCGGCTGGCATCGAGGGCCAGCAGCAGGCTGGTGCGGTGTTCGCGCGCCACCGTCTGCCACGGCAAGCCGCACAAGGCGCCTTCGAGCGCCCACGGCAGGTTCAGCGATGCACGGGCGCCGCTGCGACGGACCCGGTCATAAGCCGCCACCGCGCCCAGTACCCGCAGTTGCGCAACGGTCGTGATGCCGGCGCCACGCAACATGGCGATGGAGGCCGGCCCAAGATTGGACAACTCGGCCAACCCGGCGCCAGGCGGGGCCGCGGCGACGCGGGACGATGTCCGCACGCGAACGACAGGGCAGGATTTCATGGCGCTCCCTCCTACTTGCTCCGGCGCCTGTATCTTGCCAAAAAAAATGGCACCGGGCTGCCGACCGCTGTCATGGCAGCCTGCCGGCGCGGAACCGTTTTGGTCGCACACCCAACACATGGCGGCCATGCGCCTGTGCTACCGTGGCAATCCTTCGGGATCGCGGCGTAGCCGGGATCCCGCCACCTGCATCTGCAATCGAGACCGGATCTTGGGAAAACTGTTGATTCCACTGGCGGCCCTGCTCAGCGGCGTGGCGCTGCTGATCGTGGGTACCGGCCTGATGTTCGCCGCCATCGGCGCGCAGGCGTCGAGCGCCAATTTCTCCAGCACGGTGACCGGCCTGGTGATGTCGGCCTATTTCGCCGGTGCCATCTACGGCACCTACGCCTGCCCGCACATCATCCGCAAGGTCGGTTTCATCCGCGCGTTTGCCGCGATGGCCTCGGTCGCCTCGACGCTGCCGCTGCTGCACGCCCTGTGGATCAATCCCTGGTTCTGGGGGGTGCTGCGCTTCGTCACCGGCCTGTGCCTGGTCGGCCTGTACCTGGTGGTCGAGAGCTGGCTCAACGTGGTCGCTCCTCAAGACAAACGCGGCAAGGTGTTCGCCATCTACCTGGTCGTCAACATGGTGGCATTGGCAATCGGACAGTGGCTGATTCTGGTCGGTGACCGCAATGGCTTCCTGCCCTTCGTGATGGTGTCGGTGCTGTTCTCGTTCGCGCTGTTGCCGATCACGCTGACGCCTGTCGACCAACCGGTGGTCACCGAAGCGCCCAAGTTCAGCCTGATCGAATTGTTCACGATCTCGCCCATCGGCACCCTTGGCGCGCTAGTGTCGGGCATGCTCAGCGGCCCGCTGCTCGGCCTGGGCCATGTGTTCGGTGCCGGCGTGGGATTCAGCGAAGCCGGCATCGCAACCTTCATGGCTGCCACCATCCTGGGCGGTGCGGTGTTCCAGTGGCCGGTAGGGCATTTCTCGGACCGGCACGACCGGCGCCTGGTGTTGTTCTGGGTTGCCGTGGCGTGCGCGAGCGTCGCCGGCATCGGGTTCCTGCTGGCGCGCGATTACGAGAGTTCCCTGATCGCGCTGGGCATCGTGTTCGGAGGCCTGGCGTTCACGGTGTACGGTATCAGCGTCGCCCATGTCAACGATCTGGTCGACCGGGCCAAGGTGTTGCAGGTCACCGGCGGCCTGTTGCTGCTCAACGGCATGGGCGCGACCATCGGCCCGACGCTGGCCGGTGGCCTGATGGACCTGCTCGGGCCCGAGGCGCTGATGCTGTATTTCTCCGCCGTGCTGGCCACGCTGGCGGCGTTGACCTGGTACTACAAGCGCAAGTTCCCGATGAATCGCGGCGAGCCGAACGAGAAGGCTGGCTTCGTGATGGCTGGGGCCAGCACCCAGGCGGTGCTGCCGATGGATCCGCGTTTCCCCGACAGCGAGATGCCCGCGCACGACACGCCGGCCAGCGCTGCACCACCATCGCCGCCGCCCGAGGAGCCGGTTCCGCGGCCCAAAGGCCCGACCGGTCGGGCCTGATTTTGCGGTTGGCGCGTCGCGGTTCAATTACTTGAATTGCAGCGCAGGCGGCCAGGTTGGCAGCAAGACCGCCGGGCCTACACTGTTCGGTCGGCCTTGCCGCGCGGCGCCAGTGCGCCGCCTACCGACCGGGAAACGGGGACATTCGTGGCCGCTCAGGAATACGACTACATCGTCGTTGGCGCAGGTTCCGCCGGCTGTGTGCTGGCGGACCAGCTCAGCGGCGGCGGCCGGGCCACTGTGCTGGTGCTCGAGGCCGGAGACCACGACCGGCGCTTGTGGATCCACATGCCGATCGGTTACGGCAAGACTTTCTATGACGAACGCGTCAACTGGAAATTCGAGGCCCGGCCCGATCCGGGCCTGAAAGACCGGCGCATCTACTTTCCGCGCGGCAAGGTGGTGGGCGGCTCCAGCTCGATCAACGCCATGGTGTATTGCCGCGGGCTGCCGGGCGATTTCGACGACTGGGCCGCGGCCGGCAACCCGGGCTGGGCCTGGAGCGACGTCAAGCCGGTCTACGATGGCTTTGAGCGGCGCGTCGATGCCGACGGCGTGGCGGCGGCCGATGGTGGCCCTTTGTTCGTCAGCGATGTGCGCCGGCAACTGCACCCGATGGCGCGCCACTTCTTCACCGCCGCGAAGCAGGCTGGGCTGCCGTTCACCGAGGACTTCAACGGCGCCCGGCCCGAGGGTGTCGGGCGCTACCAGATCAATACCCGCGGCGGCATGCGCTGGTCGGCCGCCGATGCCTTCCTGCGCCCGGCACTGCGCCGGGGCCAGGTCACGCTGGTCACCGGCGCGCTGGCCGAACGTATCGTGTTCGACGGCCTGCGGGCGACAGGGGTTTCATACCGGCTGGCAGGCACCCGCCATACAGCCCGTGCCCGCGCGGCCGTGGTGCTCAGCGCCGGGGCAATCCAGAGCCCGCAACTGCTGCAACTCTCGGGCGTGGGCCCGGGTGCGCTGCTGCAGCGCCACGGCATCGCACCGGTGCTGGTGCAGGAGCAGGTCGGCGCCCGGCTGCAGGATCACCTGGCGATGAGTTATTACTACAAGGCCACCGAGCCCACGCTCAACAACGTGCTGTCCAGTCTTTGGGGCAAGTTGCGCGTCGGCGTGCAATACGTCGCCACGCGCAAGGGGCCACTGAGCATCAGCGTCAACCAGTGCGGCGGCTTCGTGCGCTCGCACGAAGCCGCGCCGCAGGCTGACATGCAGTTGTATTGCAACCCGATCACCTACACGCTGGCCGAGTCGAAGACCGGCACGCAGATCGTGCCGGACCGCTTCGCCGGCTTCATCCTGTGTTTCCAGCCTTGCCGGCCGCTGGGTCGCGGCCGGGTCGAAATCACCGGGCCGGATGTCGGCACTGCACCCGCCATCATGCCGGGTTATCTGTCGCACCCCGAGGACGTGGCGCAGGCCTTGCGCGGCGCGCAGTTGATCCGGCGGCTGGAGCAAACCGAGGCCATGCGCGGCCTGATCCGCGAACCGATGGCGCCGCGCCTCGACATGATGGACGACGCGGCTATGGTGGAGGACTTCCGCAACCGTGCCAGCACCTGCTACCACCCGGTAGGCAGTTGCGCGATGGGGCCCGACGCGGCCACGTCGGTCGTCGACACCAACCTCAAGGTGCATGGCCTGGACCATCTCTACGTGATCGACGCCTCGGTGTTCCCGAATGTCACCTCGGGCAACACCCATGCGCCGACGACGATGGTTGCGCACAAGGGCGCGCAGGCCATTCTGGCAGCGGCACGGCACTGACAACGGCGCGATGGACAGACCTACGGACTGGCAGACAGACATCACAAGGAGCACAACCAAATGCAACTCGAATCGATCAAGACTTACGTGGTCGGCAACCCGCCACCGTCGTTCGGCGGCCGATATTTCGTCTTCGTGAAGCTGCGCACCACGTGCGGCATCGAGGGTGTCGGCGAGGCCTACGCCGCCACCTTCAGCCCGCATGTGATTGCCGCCATGGCCGAGGACCTGTTCACCCGTATCTTCGCCGGCCAGGACCCGATGCAGATCGAGACCCTGTGGCGCAAGGCCTATGGCGCCGGTTTCACGCTGCGCCCGGACGTGTCGCTGATGGGCGTGCTCAGCGCGCTCGAGATGGCATGCTGGGACATCACCGGCAAGGCGCTGGAGCAACCGGTCTACAAGCTGCTCGGCGGCCTGGTCAACCCGCGGCTGCGCTCCTATACCTACCTGTATCCGGACGAGAACGAGGACGATTCGTTCTACGACGACCCGGTCAAGTCAGCCGAACGCGCGGCGGTTTACGTGGGGCAGGGCTTCACTGCGGTCAAACTCGATCCGGTGGGCGGTTATTCGGTGTTCGATCCGCGCCAGCCGACGTTGGAACGCATGGCCCTGTCCGAGCGTTTCTGCAAGCTGATCCGAGAGGCGGTCGGCGACAAGGCCGACATCCTGTTCGGCACACACGGCCAGTACACGGTGTCGGGCGCCAAGCGCCTGGCGCGCCGGCTCGAGAAATACGACCCGTTATGGTTCGAGGAGCCGACACCACCCGAGCGCCCGGAGATGATGGCCGAGGTCGCGCGCCACACCAGCATTCCGGTGGCCACCGGCGAGCGGCTGTGCACCAAGTACGAGTTCGCCCGGGTGCTCGAGACCGGCGCGGCCAGCATCCTGCAGCCGGCACTGGGACGGGTCGGTGGCATCCTGGAATGCAAAAAAATCGCCGGCATGGCCGAGACCCACTATGCGCAAGTCGCGCCGCACCTGTATTGCGGCCCGATCGAGGCCGCCGCCAACATCCAGCTGGCCGCCAGCATCCCGAACTTCCTGATCCTCGAAAGCATCCAGCAACTCGGCGGCTTCCATGAAAAACTGCTGAAGAAGAAGATTCAGTGGGAAGACGGCTACGTGATCCCCAGCAAAGACCCGGGCCTGGGCGTGGAACTCAACGAGGAAGTCGCCCTCGCCCACCCCTACACCGGCACCGCCCTGCACCTCGAAATGGCTCAGCACCCTCTGGGGTACTACTGATACCTTGAGTGCCAGATCAAGATTTGCGCAGCAAATTTGCTCTGGCTCCAACATTT
>CAZADK010000148.1:4501-8627 GCA_964483855.1 uncultured Rhodoferax sp. | reverse complement strand
GGCGAGCGCCGGCGCCGCCACTAACAACCGCGCATTGCGTATCGCATTGGGCCAGTTCGCCACCGGCGTGACCGTCGTCACGACCCGGGCCCCGGACGGCGCCTTCGTCGGCCTGACTGCCAACTCGTTCGGCGCCCTGTCGCTCGAGCCGCCCTTGATCAGCTGGGCCTTGCGGCTGGGCTCGTCCAGCTTGCCGGTGTTCCAAGCCAACGAGCGCTTCGTCGTGAACGTGCTGACCGAGGCCCAGGTCGATACCTCGCGCCTGTTCGCGTCCTCGGCACCCGACAAGTTTGCCCAGGTAGCGCATGCCGAGAATCAGGATGGCATGCCGTACCTGCACGGCGCAGCAGCCTGGTTCGAATGCCGGCGGGTGTCGCACCAGGTGGCGGGTGACCATTGCCTGTTCATCGCCGAAGTCGAGCGTCATACCCACGCCGAGGCCGCGCCGCTGCTGTTCCATGCCGGCGCTTATTTCACGCTGGGCTCCCGCCTGTGACGCGGTTCAAAGGCAAGCAGCGATGATGCAGCAACGGATCGAGGCCCGGTGGATCGATGCCTTCGCCCAGGTGTTCCGGCTGTGCGGCGTGCAGCCCGGCGAATCCGCGGCGATCCTGTCGGAGACCCAGTCCCGGCCGGTTCTTGTGCAACTGGCCGAACTTGCGCTGCAACGCCTGGGCGCGCGTGTCTTCCATGTCGTTTTGCCCAGCCAGCGGCCGCTGGCACCGGTGCCGGTGCGCTCGACCGGTGCTTCGGACGCGATCGGTGGTCTGGCGCCGGTCGTGACCGCATTGGCTAGCAGCGGCTTCGTCGCCGACCTGACGGTCGAGGGCCTGCTGCACGCGCAGGAGCTGCCGCAGATCCTGGGTGGCGGCGCACGGGTGCTGATGGTCTCCAACGAACACCCGGAAGTGCTGGAGCGGTGCCTGCCCGATCCCGCGCTGGAGGCCAAGGTCAAGGCCGGCATGCGGCTGCTCAAACATGCGCGCCAGATGCGGGTGTGCTCCGAGGCCGGCACCGACCTGACCATCGACCTGGCCCAGGCCCGTGTCGGGGGCGGCTGGGGGTACACGGCCCGCTCGGGCAGCATTTCGCACTGGCCGGGCGGCCTGTGCCTGGCGTTCCCGGCCGCTGGCAGCGTCAATGGCCAGCTGGTCATGAACGAGGGCGACGTGAACCTGACCTTCAAGCGATACCTCGAGAAATCGGTCACGCTCACCGTGCAGGACGACCATGTGACCGATATTGCGGGTGACCACCTCGACGCCGAGCTGATGCGCAGTTATTTTGCTGCCTGGGGCGACCGCTGCGCCTATGCGGTGTCGCATGTGGGGTGGGGCATGAACCCGGCCGCACGCTGGGATGCGATGGCGTTCTACGACAAGAATGACTTCAATGGCACCGAACTGCGCGCGTTTGCCGGCAACTTCCTGTACTCGACCGGCGCCAACGAGGTCGCCGGCCGCCACACGCTGGGCCACTTCGACCTGCCGATGCGCGGCTGCACGGTGATGCTGGACGACACCGCCGTCGTGGTCGGTGGCCAATTGCAGGGCGTTCTCGCCTGAGGCCGGGGATGACTCCCATGCCTGTGTTGCCCGCCACACTCGAGCGGGGATCCGGCGCCACCGCCGTTTTTCTGCTGCACGGTGTGGGCGGCGGAAAACAGGTCTGGCACGAAAACCTCGATGCCATCGCCGCAGCCGGTTACCGGGCGATTGCCTGGGACATGCCCGGTTATGGTGAGTCAGCCACCCTCGAGCCGTACACGGTGCGCAGCCTTGCCGATGTGTTGCGGTCCCTGATCGACCATGCCGGCGCCGATCGCAGTCTGGTGCTGGGCCACAGCATGGGCGGCATGGTGGCACAGGAACTGGTGGCTCTGGCGCCGGCACGCGTGCACGGCCTGATCTTGTCGGGTACCTCGCCGGCGTTCGGTCGACCCGATGGCAACTGGCAGCGGCAGTTCCTGCAGGATCGTTTTGCGCCACTCGATGCCGGCCAGACCATGGCACAGCTGGCTGCGCGACTGGTGCCCGCCTTGATGGCGCCCGATGCCGATCCGCAGGCGCTGCAACGGGCGCGCGATGTCATGGCCGCCGTGCCTCAGGCCAGTTATCGGGCCGCGTTGCAGGCCATCGTCGCATTCAACCGGATGCCGGAACTGACCCGCATCGCGGTGCCGACCTTGTGCCTGGCCGGTGAACACGACCGCAATGCGTCGCCGGCCGTGATGCGGCGCATGGCCGACGCCATTCCCGGCGCCCACTACCTGTGCCTGGGCGCGGTGGGCCACCTGGCCAACATGGAGCGACCGGCACACTTCAACGCCGCCGTGCTGCAGTTCCTGCAGGCCCATTTCCCTGCATGAGGAGTACCCTATCGATGTCGACAGCCCCACAAGCTTCCACCTCCAGCCGGTATGTCCCACCGTCCATTGCAGGCGACTACACCGCACTGACCGACAAGCAGTCGCAACTGCTGGCGATCGCGTCCGAACTCGGCCGCAACCGATTCGCTGCGCGCGCCGGCCAGATCGATCGCGACGCGGTGTTTCCGTTCGAGAACTATGCCGACATGCATGCTGCCGGCTTGCTGCGCATTTGTGTGCCGGAGCAATACGGCGGCTGGGGTGCCGACTTCGCGACCTATGTCATGGTGGCCGCCGAGATCGGCCGCCACTGCGGCGCCACCGCGCTGACCTTGAACATGCACGTGAGTTCGACCATGTGGACCGGCTTCATCGCCGATGACCTGGACATGACCCCCGAGCAACGCGCCAACCATGAGCAGCACCGGGCGCTGCTCTACCAGCGCATTGTCGAGCAGGGCAAGGTGTATTCCCAGCCGTTCTCGGAAGGCGGCGCGGCGGCTGCCGGCAAGGCGCCATTTGGCACGCTGGCGCGCAAGGTCGATGGCGGTTATGTCGTCAACGGGCGCAAGATCTTCGCCTCGCTGGCCGGCGCGGCCGACTATTACGGCATCCTGTGCACGCTGGACAAGCCGGGGGCGACGCAGCGCGATGCCTTGTACCTGGCGGTGGACCGCAACCTGCCCGGCGTCACTGCCAGCGGTGACTGGGATCCGCTGGGAATGCGCGGCACGGTCTCGCGCAACCTGCTGTTCGAGGACGTGTTCGTGCCCGAGGTCGAGCGGTTGATGCCCGAGGGCCTGTACGCGCAAGCGGCGCTGCGCTGGCCGCACATGTTCGCGACCTTGTCGCCGACCTACATGGGCATCGCGCAGGCGGCCTACGACTTCACCGTGCAATACCTGCGCGCCGAGGTGCCGGGCACGCCGCCGGTCAAGCGGCGCATGTATCCGACCAAGCAGATCGCGGTGGCCGAGATGAAGGTCAAGCTGGAGCAGACGCGGGCCATCTTCCTGCAGAACGCGCGCGCGGCTCGGGTCGATCCATCCAAGGAGATCCGGCTTGGCCTGCTCTCGGCACATTACACCGTCATGGAGAACGCCAACGATATCTGCCGCCTGGCGGTGCGCACCTGCGGCGGTCAGTCGATGCTCAAGTCGCTGCCACTCGAGCGCATGTACCGCGACTCGCGTTGCGGTTCGCTGATGCTCCCTTGGACCGCCGAGTTGTGCATCGACCGGCTCGGCCGCGAATGCCTGTATGAAGCCGGCGAGCGCGACGAGCCGGACGTGTTGTAGGCGGTGATTCCCGTGCGGTGCAACGGCGTGGCGATCCGGTGGCGATGAATTTGTCGCGCATCATCGAGCGCCATGCGCAATTTGCCCCTGAGCAGGTCGCGCTGCATTTCGACGGCCAGGATATCCACTATCCGCACTTGTGGGGACGCATCTGCCGGGCCACGGCCGTGCTGCAGGCGCAAGGTGTGGCTGCGGGAGACCGGGTTGCCTGGCTAGGCCTGAACGACCCGGCCATGCTGGTGCTGTTGTTTGCGCTGGCGCGTATCGGCGCCATGTTGTTGCCGCTGAACTACCGGCTGGCCGGAGCCGAACATGCGGCCATACTGACCGACGCGCGCGCCAGCCTGCTGGTACACGATGGCAGCCACCAGCCGCAGGCCCAGGCCCTGTCCGGTGGCGGGTTGGTGCGGCTGCTGCCAGGCGATGCCCTGGCAGGCGATGCCGCTCCAGGCGATGCCCT
>CAZADK010000148.1:0-4401 GCA_964483855.1 uncultured Rhodoferax sp. | reverse complement strand
TTGGCGATTCGGCCCTGTCCATCGGCGCAGGCGCGGTGCCGGCCCTGGCCGGCAACGATGCGTCGCCGGTGTTGCTGGTCTATACCTCGGGCACGTCCGGCAGACCCAAGGGTGTGGTGCATACCCAGGCCGGGTTGCTCTGGAACTGCATCAACGCGACCCATGCCCAGGACCTGACGGCGCGCGACCATGTACTGACCGTGCTGCCGCTGTTCCATGTCGGCGGCTTGTGTATCCAGACGCTGCCCGTGCTGCATGCCGGAGGCAGCGTCACACTGCACCGGCGCTTCGAGCCAGGCCGCTGGCTGGCCGATGTGCAGGCGCGCCGCCCCGCGTTGTCGGTGATGGTGCCCGCGACCTTGCGTGCCGTGCTCGAGCATCCCGATTTTGCGCGCGCCGACCTGTCGTCGCTGCGCATGCTGGTGGCCGGCTCGTCGGTTGTACCCATGGGCCTGATCGAGGCCTTCCATGCGCGCGGCGTGCCTGTCGGACAGGTCTACGGTGCAACCGAGACCGGGCCGGTATCGATCTATCTGCGCCGGGCGGACGCGCTGCGGGCACCGGGCGCGGCGGGCAAGGCCGGCCTGCACGTGGCGGTGCGGCTGGTGGCCGACAACGGCGACGACGTCGCTGCAGGTGAGGTCGGCGAAATCTGGATCCGCGCCGCCAACCTGATGCAGGGATACTGGCAAGACGGCGACAACCCGTCGTTTCGCGATGGCTGGTTCCGCAGTGGCGACCTGGCGCACCAGGACTCGGCAGGGTTCTATTGGGTCGTCGGCCGTTCGCGCGACTTGATCATCTCGGGCGGGGAAAACATCTATCCGGCGGAGATCGAAAACCTGTTGCTGGCCCATCCACAGGTCGTGGAAGCCGCTGTGATCGGCCAGCCCGACCCGCGCTGGGGTGAGGTCGCGGTTGCCATCGTGGTGTGCAAGCCCGGCACCACGCTCGACGCTCAGAGCCTGCTGGCACTGCTGGAGGGCCGTATCGCCCGTTTCAAGTTGCCGCGCCGGGTCCTGTTCCGCGGCGAACTGCCCAAGACCGCCCTGGGCAAGGTGCAAAAGGCGCAGTTGCTCGACTGGGTGCGACAAGGCTGACGCCGCAGCCGCGGTTGAGCGGTTGTGCATGCGGATGTATCGGCGCTCGACATCCGCGGCGTCAATTGCCTCCGCGAATGTTCACCGGTGACGCCACGTACACGGTGAAGGGTCTCGCCAAGAATCCGGCCGGCGCCAATTTGGAAAGGTCGAGATTGCTCACGGTGCCATCGAACTTCCAGCCGAACTCGCTCGCTCCCGATACGAAACGGATCGATTCGCCGTGCTTCGCGTTGGCCCACCGGGTATCGGCAACGATGATGATGCTGCGTTGGGCCTGCGAGGGCTCGATCGCGCTGCCGAGCCGAAAATCAACCGACTGCGCCTGGCTGGCCGGCCAGACGCAGGCCACTACAAGCGCGACGGACGCGGTGGCCAAGCCGGTGGACATGCGTTTCATGCGAGAACTCCTTGATCGGGGAGAAGCCGCAGAGATGCTAATCGGCGAGAGGCTCTGGTGTAATGTCCCCTGAGCGGCAAGGGGCACCGCGTCCGTCTTCTAGTCGGACCCATCGCGCGTAACCGTTCAAGCAAATGTGGCTCTGCCGCCTTGCTTGAACCCTGGGGGCGGGAATGACGCAGGCGCTCCCTGGGGGGTGCTCAAAAGCAGGTGGTGATTGCGTCACACACGTTGTATCCGTCATCGACGATCGCCATCCAGCGCCACTTGTCGAACGTGGTGCAGGGGTGCGAGATGCCCAGGCCGATCGTGTCGCCGACCTGCAGGTCGATCGTGCTGCCCTCGGGTGCACGCAGGTAGGCATGCTGGTCGTTCAGGCCAGTGACCTTCCAGTGCGCTGGTGCCGCAATGGCGGTCTGCGAACCGTGGCGGCAAACCCAGACCGGGAACGGCATCGTCACGTCGAACGACAGGTCGCGCTTGCCGGCGGCCACGATGGCCAGGCCAGGCTCCGGTCGCGACTGCACCGTGGCCCAGACCTCCAGCGCCGACTGCAAGCCGTGACCGCAGGAC
This sequence comes from uncultured Rhodoferax sp., assembly GCA_964483855.1. Taxonomy (GTDB): domain Bacteria; phylum Pseudomonadota; class Gammaproteobacteria; order Burkholderiales; family Burkholderiaceae_C; genus CAISIP01. The sequence continues at coordinate 2,328 of CAZADK010000148.1, read as the reverse complement.
AAGCGGCTGTTCATCACCGTCATCATGCGTTTGTAATTGCCGTGATCGTGCGTCACGTAACAACCCGAGCGCAACAAGGCGCGCACGGGCCGCGACAACGCGGGCCGCATGTGGCGGGCGACCAGGTCGAAGATCGACGAGCCCCCGGCGCTGATGATGATCTCGGGATCGGCAAACATGCCGGCGGCGTCACATTCCCGGGCCATGGCGACGACGCGGGCCATCAGCGCGTCGGCCAAGGTCGTGTCGGCAGCCGAATCGCCCTTGGCCCACAAACCTTCATAACACTCGATGCCCACCAGCCGGGTGGCTGGACTCACCTGCAGGCGCCGAGCCAGCTGCTGTGCGCTGGCATGGTCGCGGCAACCGGTGCGGCCACCGTCCAGGCCGATCTCGAGCAACACGTCGAACGGCAGTGGGTCATGCGCGCGCTCGAACCAGATCTCGATCAGATCGAGCTGCCGGACCGAATCGACGAGGAACACCATACGCAGGTCCGGCCGGTCGCGTCGCCATTGAACGATAGCGGCCAGGTCGGCATCGGTCAGCACCTGGTTGGCGATCAGGCAGTTGCGCACCCCGGCATCGATGCCCACCCGGGACTGTCCGATGGTGGCGAAGGTGATACCCCAGGCGCCGGCCGCGAGCTGGCGCTGGAACAGCTGGGGCGACATCGTGGTCTTGCCGTGCGGCGCCATGTCGGCGCCGTGCTCGCGCGCAAAACCTTGCATCCACTGCAGGTTGGCCGCCAGCGCATCGCGCCTGATCACGGCCAGCGGCAATGGCAGGTCGCCACGCAGCAGGTTCCAGCCCTGGGCGCCAATGGCCGATCGTCGCAGGGCGGCTTGCTGGTGCGGGAAACCCTTGAAGCTGGAATCGATCAGGGGATCGCAGTAGTCAGGCATGTTGCCTCCCGTGTCTTGGCAGTTTCGTTCGCTGGCACACCATGCGGTAGCTTGGTGGATGCCGCCGGATCGTCTCGCATACCGCTTCAGACACCGACAATCCCGCGCCATGGCGCTGGGCCAGATCATCGGTGCGGAGCAGGGAGTTGGCGATTCCCATGGTACAGATGAACGGCATCGCGCCGCCGGCCCAGGCCGGGATAACGAAGATCGAGCCAGTGTTGGCGTCGTGCGCCGTCGTCAGCCCATTCTCGTGCAGGCAGCGTGCGGTGTAGAGACCGCCGCCACCGGCGCGACCCGGATGGTGGAACTCTTTGACCAAGCGTTCGACCAACCACTCGCCTTGCGTGGCTTCGTAGCGCCGGCCTTGGCGATAGTTACTGGCGCTTTGCCGACCAGGCGGTTGCACCGTACCATGCGTCGTGGGAGCAGCAGGGCCAAGCCCAGCGCGCGGTCAGGGAAAAGGCGGGCGCCAACGGTTTCCTTACCAAGCCATCGACCTGACGGAGAACACGCATGGGTTTACGCTACGAATTGCATTATTGGCCCTCGATCCAGGGACGCGGGGAGTTCGTCCGGCTGGCGTTCGAGGCGTCCGATACCGACTACACCGACGTGGCGCGCGGCCAGCGCCTGCCTCGGCAGGGCATGCCGACGCTGTTGAGCTGGCGCGATGACGAGACCCTGCTGACGCCGCCGTTTGCCCCGCCGGTGCTGCAGCATGGCAAACGGGTCATTGCGCAGACTGCCGCCATCCTGATGTACCTCGGGCCGCGGCTGGGTCTGGTTGGTCGCAGCGAAGGGCACCGGCTGTGGACCCAACAGATTCAGCTAACGATCGCCGATGCCGTGACCGAGGCCCACGACACCCACCATCCGATCTCCGGATCGTTGTTCTACGAGGACCAGAAGGCCGAGGCGCTCAAGCGGGCCAAGAATTTTCGCGAGAACCGACTGCCGAAATACCTGGCCTGGTTCGAGGCCATCTTGCGGCGCAACAAGAGCAACGCCAGGGCGGGCAGGCTGCATCTGGTGGGCGGCAGCATGAGTTACGCCGACCTCTCCCTGTTCCAGCTTGTGGACGGCTGCCTGTATGCCTTTCCCAACGCGGCCAGCGCAGCGCTGGGCGATGCGCCGCTGGTGCTCAGACTGCACGATGAGGTCTCGCGCCACAAGTGCCTGCAGGTCTATCTACGCAGCGACCGGCGAATTGCGTTCAACGAGGATGGCATTTTCCGGCGTTATCCGGAACTGGACCGCTGACTGGGTGCCTTACCAGCTCAGCGGGTCGACGCAGTAATACTGGCGCAGTTGCTCGAACAGGGCGGGGTGTTCCTGCGCCATCCGCGGCGCCTGCTCGAAGAACGCCTCCGACGCCACGGCGAAGAACTCGCCCGGATTGGTGGCGCCATAGTCGCTGAGT
>CAZADK010000147.1:8361-8648 GCA_964483855.1 uncultured Rhodoferax sp. | reverse complement strand
GGTTGTCGAACTTGGATTTGGTCACCGAATCGTTGACGTTGATCGCGCGCAGCGTCAAGGTTCCCTTGGCCGACATTTCATTGAGCCGCAACACGCCGGTCGTGGTCTCTTCGGTCACACCGATGATGTGCTTGAGGCGCCGGCTGTACCAGGTCGGATCCTGCTTGAGCTTGGCCCGGATGGCGGCGAACAGGCAGGTTTCCTCTTCGCTGGACGGCTTGCCCAGTACCTTGATGTCTTTCTCGGCTTGCGCACCGAGGTGAATCAGCAAGGTGGCGTCGCCACCG
>CAZADK010000147.1:5856-8351 GCA_964483855.1 uncultured Rhodoferax sp. | reverse complement strand
CCAGGATCATGTTCGGGCCTTCCGCCTTCGATCCCTTGGGGCCGAATTCGAAGATCCGGTGGGTGTAGTCCCAGTAATCGGCCAGCGATTCACCCTTATAAGCAAACACCGGCGTGCCGGCAGCCACCAGCGCCGCGGCGGCATGGTCCTGGGTAGAGAAAATGTTGCACGAAGCCCAGCGGACCTGCGCTCCCAATGCCTGAAGCGTCTCGACCAGCACGCCGGTCTGGATCGTCATGTGCAACGAGCCGGTGATACGCGCGCCCTTCAGGGGCTGTGCCTTGGCATACTCCTCGCGAATCGCCATCAGGCCCGGCATCTCGGTCTGGGCAATGGCCAGTTCCTTGCGGCCCCAAGCGGCCAGGCTCAGGTCGGCGATCTCGAAATCCTGGTTCTGGATCGGTGTCAATACGGCGCTCATGTTTCACTCCAATGGTTGTATACAAACAAGCACTGGCCGCGCGGGGAACTTCGGGTGGGAAGGCTCACCCCACAGACCAGTGGGTGAGCGCCGTTGGGGCGATGGCCGGGCCCGAGGGGCTTGATGACCATGCTGTCCGAGCCTCGTTCACATGCGGGTGAACTGCAACGCTCCTCGGAAGGCGATAATTCTAACCTTTTCCCGGCCCTTCGCGCCCAATACGGTGCGCAAAGACCCCACCTGCGGGGTCGAGGCCATGTTCCCCACAGACACAACACGACATGTCCTACTTGGCCGAAACGCGGCGCCGCCGAACCTTTGCCATCATCTCCCACCCCGACGCCGGCAAGACCACGCTGACAGAGAAATTGCTGCTGTTCGCGGGCGCGATCCAGATCGCCGGCTCGGTCAAGGCGCGCAAGGCCAGCCGCCATGCCACCAGCGACTGGATGGAGATCGAGAAGCAACGCGGCATCTCGGTGGCCAGTTCGGTGATGCAGATGGTCTACCGAGACCACGTCATCAACCTGCTCGACACACCCGGCCACAAGGATTTCTCGGAAGATACCTACCGGGTACTGACCGCCGTCGATGCCGCGTTGATGGTGATCGACGCGGCCAACGGTGTTGAGGCGCAGACTCGGCGCCTGATCGAGGTCTGCCGCCAGCGCAACACACCGATCATCACCTTCGTCAACAAGATGGACCGCGAGGTGCGCGAGCCGCTTGAGTTGCTCGACGAGATCGAGCGCGAACTGGGCATGTCCTGCGTGCCGCTGACCTGGCCGGTCGGCCAGGGCAAGCACTTCGGCGGCATCGTCAACCTGCGCACCCATGCGATGACGGTGTTCCAGGCCGGCCAGGATCGCCGCCCGCAGGATTTCGACACGATCCTTTTGTCGGAACAGGACAAATTGCAACGGCGGTTCGGACCCGACTTCGAACAGGCGCAAGCCAACATGGAACTGGTCAGCGGCGCGTCGCCGGCGTTTGATCGCGACGCGTTTCTGGCCGGGCAGCAGACGCCCGTCTTTTTCGGCTCCGGCGTCAACAACTTCGGTGTCATGGAGGTGCTCGACGCTCTGGTCGATCTTGCGCCGCCACCACAGCCGCGGATCAGTTCGGTGTTGCCGCCCAAGGCCGGTGCTGGCGCCGCACCCGTGGTCACGACGGTCGAACCCGAGGACGCTGCCTTCTCCGGCGTGGTGTTCAAGGTGCAAGCGAACATGGACCCATCGCACCGCGACCGTATCGCCTTCGTACGTATTTGCTCAGGCAAATACACACCGGGCATGAAACTCAAGGTACAACGCAACGGCAAGGAGTTGCGCCCCACCAGCGTCGTGACCTTCATGAGCCAACGCCGGGAGGCGGTCGAGGAAGCGTATGCCGGCGACATCGTGGGGTTCACCACCCATGGCGGCGTGCAACTGGGCGACAGCATCACCGACGGCTCGGTGGCGCTGCAATTCACCGGGCTGCCGTTCTTCGCGCCCGAACTGTTCCAGACCGTCATCCTGAGAAATCCGCTCCGAACCAAGCAATTACAGCAGGGGTTGGCACAATTGGGCGAAGAAGGCGCTATTCAGGTGTTTCGCCCCCAGATCGGCGGCCCGATGCTGCTGGGTGCGGTCGGGCAGTTGCAGTTCGAGGTCGTTCAGCACCGCCTCAAGGGCGAATACGACGCCGACATCCGGCTCGAGTCCTGCCAATATGTCGGTGCCCGCTGGATCACCGCCGACACGCCGCAGGAGCTGCGCGCGTTCGTTGACGCCTATCCGGCGCGCATGGCGTTGGACGCGGCGAACACCCTGGCCTACCTGACCACTTCGCCATACGACGTGCGTCTGGCGCAGGAACGGTTCCCGAAAATCCACTTCCACCCGCTGCGCGAGCATGCGGGGCTGGCGCTGCAGGCGGCAGGCTGATGGGCGGCGAGGCCATGTTGCCGCTCAACCAATGGCCGGATGCCGCCCGACGCCGAATCCATGGAGTTTTCACCGACATTGACGACACGTTGACGACTGATGGCGCCATCACCGACGATGCCCTGGCGGCACTGGGTCGCCTGAAA
>CAZADK010000147.1:0-5846 GCA_964483855.1 uncultured Rhodoferax sp. | reverse complement strand
GTTGGCTGGAGTGTGCCCTTCGCGCGCAGCTGGCCGGTCGACGCCATCGTGTCGGAAAACGGATCGGTCGCGCTGGTGCGCGAGATGGCCCATTCTCCGCATGGCGAGGTACCGGTCGGCGTGCGCCGCCTGTACCAGCAGGGCGAAGCGACCCGCCGCAACAACTTCACGCGTATGCAACGGGTCGCGCAGCGGGTGTTGCGCGAGGTGCCGGGCAGCACACTGGCACGGGATTCCGCCGGCCGGGAGACCGACATTGCGATCGACCACAGCGAATTTGCACATCTGTCCGCGGCCGCGATCGCTCAAGCGGTGGCGATCATGCACTCTGAAGGCATGTCTGCCACCGTCAGCAGCATCCATGTCAATGCCTGGTATGGCGGCCACAACAAGCGCGAGGGCGCACGCTGGATCGTGCGGGAACTGTATGGGCGCGACCTGGACGCCGAGCGCGACCGCTGGGCCTATGTCGGCGACTCGACCAACGACCAGCTCATGTTCGAGGCCTTCGACAACAGCATCGGCGTCGCCAATATCCGCCGATTCCTGCCAGAACTGACACATTTGCCGCGCTTTGTAACCTGTTCGGAACGTGGCGCGGGATTTTGCGAGATGGCGGTCGCTCTGCTGCAGCACCATTCGCCCTGCCGCAACCCGGGCTGAGGCGGGCCTAGCACCATGGCGTCCGGCCAGCCCCTTGCGCACGCCCGGCTCGGATTGACCGCCATCTTCGGCTCCACCTTCCTGGAGTTGATCGGTTACTTCATGTTGTTGCCGCTGCTGCTGTTGCGGCTCAAGGGCGCTGACGTATCGACCACAGTGGCCGGTTTGTTCGCCGCCTGCGGCTGGGCTGGCATTTTCCTGTTCACGCCGTTCAGTTCCTGGGTGGCGCAGCAGATGGGACGTCGCCCGGCATTGTGGCTGGCGGCCGGGGTGCCGGCAGTGGCGTCGCTGGGGTTTGCATTCACCGACGACCTGATGTGGTGGTTCATGTTGCAAGTGCTGGCCGGCGCTGCATCGGGCCTGCGCTGGGTACTGGCCGAGGCGGTGGTGGCGGAGTTTGCACCACCCGGCCAGCGGGGACGATATGTCGGCCTTTTCGAAACCATGGTCGGCACCACCTTCGTCATCGGACCGATGGTGCTGGTCTGGGTCGGCCCGACCAGCACGGCTGCGTTAGGGGTCGCGATCGGCTTCATCTTTGCCGGCCTGCTCTGGACTTTCCTGGTACCGCCCATGCCGCCGGCTGCCGACGCGGCAACCTCGCCGGTTGGCATCCGTGGGGTCTGGCATGCGCTGGTCCAGCACCCGATCATCATGCTGGCCGGATTCATCGGCGGTTTTTTTGAAAGCGGCGTGACATCCATCCTGCCGCTATACGGGCTGGCGTTGGGGCTGACGGCAGCCTCGGCAGCCTTGTTGGTGGCAGCCAGCGGCCTGGGCAGCGCCTTGATGATGTTTCCGGTCGGATTGGCGGCGGATCGTTTTGCCGACGCTGCGGCCGGCCGGCGCACACTGATGGTGATACTGGCCCTGGTGACGCTGACGGCAACTTTTCTCGTCCCGCTGGTAGCCGAATTCAGCTGGCTCGCCTGGCCCGTCGTCTTTGTATGGGGTGGAGCGGGTGGCAGTCTGTACACGCTGGCCATGATCGACATCGGCGCCCGTGAATCCGGCGTCACGCTGGTCAACAGCACCGCCGTGTTAGTGCTCACCTACACGTTTGGAAGCATGGCAGCTTCCGCCAGCTCCGGCATGTTGCTGCAGTGGTCACCGGTGTACGGGTTTCCGGCCGCATTGGCGATGGTGGCCGGACTCGGCTGTTTTGCCTTGCTGCGGGCCCGTCAACGGGTCGACTCACGCTGACGGGTCCCGGCAATGGTCGACGGTGCATCAGGGTCCTGAACAGTCTCTCGCCTGCAGCACTGGCCGCAGGCTCGCCGTCACCGTCGTGCCTTGCCCAGGCTCGAAGGTGATCTGCATTGTTGCGCCGTGCGCCTCGGGTCAGCGCGATGTTCCAATCCAGCGTACGCAGCGCCATTCGGCAGGGCACCGCGTTGACGATCAGGATCATCAGCGCAGCCACCCCCAAGACCGGGAAGCCGAAACGGTTCCGCACACGCGAGGCAAAAAATCCCTCAGCATGGCGGCCACTATGCTGCTTGTCGCTCGAACCCTTCGAGCACATTGACCGCGTTCACACCCAATTGGGCCACGGCATAACCGCCCTCGAAAACAAATACGGTCGGCAATCCGGCGCGCCCGATGTCGCCACCCACCGTGAAGTAATCCTTGCTCTTGAGCCGGAAGCCGGAGATCGGATCGTCCTCGAAGGTGTCCAGGCCCAGCGACACGACCAGCGCCTGGGGACGGAAATCTGCCACCCGGCGCAATGCAAACCGCTGGGCTTCGCGCCACACGTCGAATCCGGTTCCCCTGGGCAGCGGCAGATTGAAGTTGTAGCCCGCTCCGGCACCGCTGCCGGTCTCGTCCGAATGCCCGAGGAAGAACGGGTATTCGGTCTGGGGGTCGCCGTGGATACTGGTCACCAGCACGTCCGCTCGTTCATAGAAGATGGCCTGGGTGCCATTGCCATGGTGGTAGTCGATGTCCAATACTGCGACCCGTTCGAGACCGTGGTCGCGCAGCGCTTGCGCGGCCAGCGCGGCATTGTTCAGGAAACAGTAGCCGCCGAAAAAGTCGGCACCCGCGTGGTGGCCGGGCGGACGGCTCAGCGAAAAAGCGGCACGGGCACCATCGGCCACGGCGCGTGCCGCCGCCAGCGCGCAACCGGCGCCCTCGCGCACGGCAACCCAGGTGCCGGCCGTCAACGGCGAACCCGTGTCGAACGCATACAACCCCATGCGCGCCGCAAAATTGTCGGGCTTGCGGTCCCTGCGCAGTCCATGGTTGGGCCAGACTGAAGGCAAGGCATCCCGGTCCACATTCGCCGGGTCGAGTGCCACCCAGTCGTCCCAGGCATGGCGCAGGAAATCGAGGTAGTCGGGTGCATGAATCCGCTCCAGCGCCGCGTCCTCGAACGGTGGCGGGGCCTGCACCGGCCCCAGCTTGCGGCCGGTCAACTCGGACAACACATGGTCGGCACGGGCCGCCAGTTCGAAACAAGGCACCATCTGGCCGCGGAACATCTCCTGCCGGCCCTGGTGCAGCACATGTTTGTGGTTGAAGAAGGTGATCATCTGACGGGCCCGCAGTTGCCGATCAACGCGCCAGCACCGGCGCCAGCGCCCTGCCGGTATGGGTGCCGAGAACGACGACTGCCTCCGGCGTATCCGCCGCCACCACGGCGCCACCGGCCTCGCCGCCTTCCGGCCCCAGGTCGATGACCCAGTCGGCCTCGGCAATCACGTCCAGGTCGTGCTCGATGACCACCACGCTGTGTCCACCATCGACCAGCCGGTGCAGCACCCGGATCAGCTTCTCGACATCGGCCATGTGCAGGCCGACCGTGGGTTCATCGAGCACATACAACGTGTGCGGCGCCTTCTGCCCACGGCGCGTGATGTCGTCGCGCACCTTGGACAACTCCGTCACCAGCTTGATCCGTTGCGCCTCGCCGCCGCTGAGCGTGGGCGAGGGCTGGCCCAGCGTCAAATAACCCAGGCCGACATCCTTGAGCAACTGCAACGGGTGGCTGACCGACGGCATGGCGGAGAAAAACTCGACGGCTTCATCGACCTCCATCTGCAGCACGTCGCCGATATTCTTGCCGCGCCAGGTCACGGCCAGCGTCTCCGGATTGAACCGGGTGCCGCGGCAGGTCTCGCACAACACCTTGACGTCGGGCAGGAAACTCATCGCCACGGTGCGGATGCCCTGCCCTTCACACGACGGACAACGCCCCTGCCCGGTATTGAAGCTGAACCGGTTTGCGGCATAACCGCGGGCGCGCGCCTCCAGCGTGTCGGCGAACAACTTGCGGATGATGTCCCAGAAACCGATGTAGGTTGCCGGGCAGCTGCGCGGTGTCTTGCCGATCGGTGTCTGGTCCACCTCGAGCACCCGGTCGACCACCTGGTAACCATCGACGCCGTCGCAACCCGTCCATGCCATTTTCTCGCCGCCGGCCAGCGCATCGCGGCCGGCACGGGTGCTGTTGCGCGCCACGGCCAATTGCACGTTGGCCAGCAACACATCGCGCGCCAGCGTCGATTTGCCCGAGCCGCTGACACCGGTGACCGCGACCAGGCGCGACAGCGGCACATCGATGTCGATACCGCGCAGGTTGTGCAACCGGGCATTGCGCAACCGCAGGCGGGGCGACGATGCGTCATCGGCCTGCACCAACCGGCGCGGCTTGAGCGGATGGCGCATCGCATGCAGCAGGTAACGCCCGGTCTGCGAGGTCTGCGAGGCCATGACGGTGGCCACGTCTCCCTCGACCACCAGCGAGCCGCCACGTTTGCCAGCACCCGGGCCGATATCGATCACATGGTCGGCGTGGCGGATCGTGTCTTCATCGTGCTCGACGACCACCAGCGTATTGCCCTTGTCGCTCAGGCTCTTGAGCGCCGCCAGCAGGATCCGGTTGTCGCGTGCATGCAGACCGATCGTCGGCTCGTCGAGCACATAACAGACCCCTTGCAGATTGCTGCCCAGCTGGGCTGCCAGCCGGATACGTTGTGCCTCGCCGCCGCTGAGTGTCGGCGCGCCCCGATCCAGCGTCAGGTAACCCAGGCCAACCTCCTCCAGGAACAACAAACGGCTGCGGATTTCGGGCACCAGGTCGCGCGCGATGTCATTCGCGCGCTGGCTGAGCCGGTCGCCGGCCTGCATGGCCTCGACCCAGCGCCGGACCTCGCTCACACTCATGCGCGCCAGCTCGGTGATGCCAATGCCGGCGTGCGTCGCGCCTTGCGCGCCGAACCGAACGGCTCGCGCGGTCGGGTTCAGCCGGGTGCCCTGGCAAGACGGGCAGGCGTCGTCGGCCACGTCTTCCAGCTCCACTTCGGCAAAGGTCTGCTCGCGGCCCGTCGCCTTGTCATCACGCACCGAGTCGTCCATTGCCTTGCGCTGCTCCCGGGTCAGCCGCACGCCGGTGCCAACACATTCCGGACACCAGCCGTGTTTGCTGTTGTACGAGAACAGCCGCGGATCGAGCTCGGCATAACTGGTGCTGCACACCGGGCAGGCGCGCTTGGTGGAAAACACCTGCAGCATGCCGATCGCATCGGTCAATGTTCCGGCCAGCATCGCCTCGCGCAGTCCGGCCAGGTCGCTCAGCACGTGCACGACGCCCTTGCCATGCTCGAGCGCGCGCGCCAGCATTTCGCGCAGCAAGGCCTCGTTGTCTGGCGACACGTCCAGGCTGACCACCGGCAGTTCGATCGTGTGCTCCTTGAAGCGGTCGATGCGCGGAAAACCGGTGGTTGGCAGGAACTGGCCGTCGACCCGCAGGTGCGTGAACCCCCGCGGCCGCGCCCAGTCGGCCAGCTCGGTGTACACGCCCTTGCGGTTGACCACCAGGGGTGCCATCAAGCCGATATGCTGGCCGCGGAACTGGCGCAGCAACTGCGCCGCGATGCTGTCGGGTGTCTGCGGAGCAACGGCTGCTCCGTCATGAATGCAATGCTGCACACCGAGCTTGACATACAGCAGGCGCAGGAAATGCCAGACCTCAGTCGCCGTGCCCACGGTCGACTTGCGACCGCCGCGCGATAGCCGCTGCTCGATCGCCACCGTTGGCGGAATGCCGTACACCGCGTCGACTTCGGGCCGGCCCGCCGGTTGCACGATGCTGCGCGCATAGGCGTTGAGCGACTCCAGGTAACGCCGCTGGCCTTCGTTGAACAGGATGTCGAACGCGAGCGTGGACTTGCCGGACC
>CAZADK010000146.1:0-8663 GCA_964483855.1 uncultured Rhodoferax sp. | reverse complement strand
GAAAGGCCTGGCCTTCAGGCGGCGACGCGGCATCGACTGGCGAGGTCGTGATGAGCGGATTGATGAGCGGATCGATGTCCACGACGGCGTGGGCGTTCTGCCCTGTCATGCCCAACACCGCGACCAGCGACAACACGGCGCCCAAATTCCAGCGGTTCTTGTACGTCATCATCATGTTTGTCCATCCAAAAAAAGACCGGCTAACCCCGTGCCTCCCGCACGGGGCCAGGCCTCAATCCGTCACACGCAAATTTCAAGCCATGCTCCGCTTGACCGCACTATCCCTTGTTTTCACCGTCCCTGGCTTTATCTCTGCGTCCATCTTGTCAAAAAAGCCGACGCGTGCGGAACAAGTTCACGAACGCGGCAACACGACGCGCCAGTCTGCGTTCTTGCGTGCCACATGCGGGTCCCGTCCGCTGACCCAGTTCTGCAACCAGGCATGCTGCCGCGTTTCCCCGGCATCGGCGTCGATCAGGCGCGCACGACGGTCGAATCGGACCCGCAACTCGGAGCTGGCCGATACACGGCTGTCGCGATCGCGTCCATCGCGCCCATCGCGCTGCACTGCCGACGCGAGCGGGTCGGGCGCAAACGCCAGCGGGTCAGGGCCGGTTGCCGGTTGCCGGGCCACCAACGGTTCAGACAGGCTCGTCACGGCGAGGTCGAAATCGAGGATTGACTGGTAGTGCGTCAGGTCCAGGTTGTTCGTCACCGTAGCCAGGCCCGGCACCAGAACTGCGGCCTCGGGCGTGGCCACCGCCAGTAAGGCTGCCACTGGCGCCAGCCCGATTGCAGCCTCGTTTGCCAATGGCTGCGTGGCGTCGGCATACGCAACAACCACCGCAGGTGCCGGTCGCGAAATGAGGACCGGCACTGGCGCTGTAACCGAGGTGAGCGCTGGTGCCGCTGCCGGCATCGGGGACTCGACCATTGGCATTGGCACTGCTGATTCCACCGCTTCGGCAAATGCGGCCTGCAGCGATCCGGCAACTGCGTCATCGACAACCGCAAATGCCGGCAGCACCGGCAAGGCCGGGATGTAGGGCTGGGCAACGCCGTGGATCATGTTGCCGATAAACCGGACGTCGAATACGCTGAGCCGACCGTTGCCAAAAGCGCCAGCCACGACCACCGGGTCGGCCAACGGATAGGCGCCAAACCCGGTGTACTTGCGGCTGATCGTATCGAGCACGGCCTGCGAATCCTCTGACGTGTAGGCGCCATCACCGGTCGCGTCACCCAGGTAAGCCGCCACATGCAGACCGTCGTCGTCGCGCACCGGCATGGCGCCGCCGTTGATCGACACGTCGCGCAGGTCGAGTACGTGGCTCTGGCCATAACGCGCCAGCGCGCTGGCCGGCACGGTCGCGGTCAGGTGCACCAGTTCGGTCGTTGCACCCGTCAATCCGGAGATACCGGTCACAGTGATGCCGATCTGACCAGCTACCGACAGGTCGGTCGTGACCGTCACTGCGGGCAGGTTGCTCAGCGCCCCGGTCATGTCCAGCAAGTCGGCGTCGTAGTGCAGCGTGAAGCTGACGCTGCTGGCACCGGCGGCATTCCCGATGCGCACGGCTATTCCGGCACCGCTGGCTGGCAGGTTGACGCTTTGTCCCGCACCGCGGCTGAACTCGCCCAGGCTGACGAAGGCGGTTGCAGCCCCGGACTGGTTCAGGCTGGCGCTGAATCCGCCGCCGGCCACACCGTTGTTGTCGCCATCGAGCATCCGGCCATGGGTATCGACGAAGGCGTCGAGGCGGCTGTCCAGCGTCAGGTTGTGGGCGCCTGCGGACAGCAGGCCGTTGCCAGTCGGCGCGCCGGTCTTGACGAAGGTCAGACCCATGGCGTCTGCATCGACAACGATGCTGCCTGCCACGGGCTTGCTGCTTGCATCGAGCAAGACCATGTCGGCCGCGCCCCGGTTGGCGCCTTGGCCATCGAAAAGATTCAACGTCGACGCATCGAACGCCCGATTGAACCGCAGCTGATATCCGGTGCTGGTCCAGGTGACACCACTCACCCGCAGCAGGTCCGGATCGACCGTGACATCGAAACTCTGCTGGTCGGCGCCACCAAGGCCGTCACTGACGCCCACGGTGAACGTGTACACCGCCTGCGCATTCAGGTAGGGCGCAGTCCAGGTCAGCACACCGCTGCTGTTGTCGAGCTGGGCTCCCGCAGGGCCGTCCAGCAAACCGAAAGACAAACTGTCGACCAGGTCCGGATCGTTGGCCACCAAGGTCAGCGACAGGACGTCGCCAGCAACAACGGTGCTGTTGGCGATCGCATCGAGCACCGGCGACTGATTGCCGACGTCGATCGTCACCGTCGCTTGAGCCGATCCGCCGGCACCGTCATCGACGGTGTAGCCAAAGGTGGTCTGGCCGACGAACCCGGCGCTCGGCGTGAAGGTCAATCCACCGTCGGCCGACACCGTCACCGTGCCCTGCAAGCCAGTCGTGTCGATGTTGACAAACTGCAGTGTGTTGCCATCGACGTCAATGTCGTTGCCCAGCAGACCTGGCGCGGCAACGACGAGCGTCTGGCCGGCATGCACAGCGAAGTCGTCGTCTGCCGCCACAGGCGCATCGTTGACCGGCAATACCTTGATGTCGATGCTGGCGGTGGCGCTGCCACCTTGCCCATCGACGACCCGGAACATGAATTTGACCTGGCCCACATGGTCCGGGTCCGGGGTGTAGGTCAGCTGATGGGTGACCGGATCGAGCGCACCCAGGGTTCCAAACGCAGGGTTCGAGATGATGCTGTAGGTCAGCGTGTCGCCGTCCGGGTCAATCGCCGCCAGGGTGATCACCAGCGGCTGGTCTTCGTCGGTCTCGACGAACTGGCCCGGTGCCACTGGATCCAGGTTGGCGGCAAGCACGGTCACCAACACCGGCGCCGCATCGTAGCTGCCGTCCTCGTCTGTTGCCACCGCCGTGATGGTGTATGGACCATCCAGCGCATAGGTGTGGCTGGCGCTGGTTGCCCCGCCGGCAATCGTCTCGACGTTGCCGTCGCCCCAGTTGATGTCCCAGGATGCCACGGTATCGGCGCCTGGATCACTGGTGGACAGGCCCAGTTGGTACACCTCGCCCAGCGCCACTTCGGGGTCGCCACTCATGCCCAGTGTTGGCGCGACGTTGTGTACGGTGACCGAGAACGACTGTGGTACCGGGTGTACGCCGTCGCTGACCCGCACCGTGACGGCGACACTGGCATCACCGTCAAGCGCCATCCAGCTGAACAGCCCGCTGGCCGCATCGACCGTCGCGCCGGCCGGGCCGCTCACGAGGCTGTAGTTGAGGCTCTGGTTCTCCGGGTCCTGGCCCACCAGCTGTATCGTGATCAGCGATCCTTCGTTGACCTCCCGGTCGGCCACCCCATCGAGCGCCGGTGGGTCGTTCGTCGGGTTGACGATCAGCGTGATCGTGCCAAGCGCCGACGTCAGCGCCGTGGCCGGGCTGGCGTCGTTGCCGCCGCGGTCGGTGACGGTATAGGTGAAACTGTCATCGCCGAAGAAATCGGGGTCGGGGGTGTAGGTCCAGCTGCCGTTGGCACCCTGTACCAGCGCGCCTTGGGTTGGCGGCGTGACCAGCGTGAACACCAGGCCGCTGCGGGACGTCTCGATGTCGCCGGCCGGCAACACGATGAGCACCGGGTTGTCCTCGGTCAGGTTGACCACCTGGCCCGGGGCCTGCGGTGCGTCGTTGACCGGCAACACGTTCAGGCTCACGGTGGCAGTGGCGGTGCCCAGCTTGCCGTCGTCGACCTGGAACTGGAAGCTGTCCGAGCCCCAGTCATCGGGATCGGGCGTGTAGGTCACGGTGCGCGCAACCGGGTCGAAGCCAGACAGGACGCCATGTACCGGGTTGCTGAACAGGCCGAACACCAGCGCATCGCCGTCGGCATCACTGCCCGACAGCGTGATCAGAATGCTGCCGTCCTCGTTCAGGTTCACCGCCTGCGCATCCGCAACCGGGTCGGTGTTGTTGCTGCGGTCGATCGTGAATAGATGCAGGTAGTCGCCACCGGCGCTGCCGTTGGCGTCGCCATCCAGCGGGTTGCCGGCTGTATCGTATATGGCCAGCGTGCCCGACAGGCGCAGCCGGTACAGGCCGTCGGCAAGCACGCCGCCCGCGAACTGCAGCGTCAGGTCGGTCTCGGGGAAGGAGTAGGCCGGGTCGAGTCCGATCTGGACATCGTCCAGCGTGTCGAGCACACCATCGGCGCCGGCAAACAGCAGTTGGTAATTGGCCGGGCTGCGCGCCGAGATGCCATCGAGCGATTCGCTGAAACCGATCTGGATCGACGAGAAGGCCAGCGCCGTGCTGCCGCCATTGGGCGGCAACTGGGTGATGCTGTCCACCACCACCTGCGGCGGCGTCGTGTCGTTGGAGTCGCCCTGGAATTCGTAGGCGCCAATGTCGTAGAACGTCAGGCCCTCTTGCGCCTGCCACGACAAGGAGTTGGCGGAGGCCAGGTTCGCGGAGCCGTCGTAACCACTCGCCAGCACGAAGCTGAAGCCGTTGCCGGCAGAGACTCCGACGCGCGGCGCCAGCCCGGAATTGCCGGCGCCATAGTCGAAGCGGAAACGGCCATCGGCAATCAGGGTGACCGAGAAGTTGGCCGCCCGGCTGGTATCGGCCTGCGATGCCGCAGCCCAGCGGATCGTGATCTGGTCGGGCGTCGTGGTGTCGATGAAGATGTTGCGCCCGGTGCCGAAGGTGGTCAGGTTGTCCCAGAATGGCGCGATCACGGCGTTGCGCTGAAATACCTCCAGGCTTTGGGCCGAATTGGCGTTGTCCGGGCCGGAAAACTTCAGGTAACCCTCGGTGGACACCGCCACCGAGGTGTAGGTCGCGCCGTAGAAATTGAAGCCGAAACCCAGCTCCAGATTGAAAGACGCCTGATTGGACTGGTATGGCCTGGCCGTGCCACCGGCTACAAACAAGTTGCCCACACTGTCGTCCACCTCATACAGTGGCCAGCCGTCACCGGTATTGGCCGTGCTGGGGTCGTCGTGGCGGTTGCGCCCTTCGATGTCGTACCGCGGCGCATGGTAGGCGTAGGCAGCATCGATGGCCGGCGAGTCGGCGCGCAGGCCGAAGTTGTCGTCGTGGCCGCTGCCCTCGGTGGCCGGTGTGGCGCCCAGCACGTTGTCGGCGCCGTCGATGTCCAGGAACAGCGGCGCACCACTGACAGAATGGGTATCGCGCGTGCTGGCGCTCTGCCAGTCGGCCAGCGTCACGCGCTCGACATTGCTCCACAAACCGGTGCGTGCCGCGGCACTTGCGGTATGGATCAGGTTGTAGTCCGACAGCAGCCCGGTCAGGCCAGCCGGATTGGCGTTGATGCCATAACCGGCCGCCACCCACAGGATGTTGTTGAACAATCGCACGTCCTGGGCACCACTGACCAAGCGAATGGCATCACCCACCGGCTGGTAGATGGTGTTGTTGCTGATGAAGTCATTGGCCAGGTGACGCCAGTCCAGGTAGATACCGACGTTGGTGTTGGCATAAATGACGTTGTTGTCGATATGCGCGTAACCGCCATCGACGATACCGATGGAATTGCCGTAGATGCGGTTGCCGAGGATGTCGCCGCCCTCGCTCGACTGCGCGTTGACGTTCACGCCGTGCTGACTGTTGCCGTAGATCTCGTTACCACGCACGACCGTGCCATAACCCGCACTGACACCGTGGTAGTTGTCGTGGATGTCGTTGCCTTCCACCAGCACGTTGCTGCTGCTGCCAACCACCCCGTAGATGTTGGTATTGGTGTGTCCGAAAATGTCGTTGCCGACGACCCATGCCTCGCGGCCCGCCACGATGCCATGGCTGGTGTTGTTGCGCACGATGTTCTCGCGCACCACGATGCGGTTGTCCAGCGTGCCGCTGTAGTTGACATAAATGCCGTAATTCGCATTGCCGAACACTTCGTTGCCCTGGATCAGCGCACGCGCGCCGCTGACATCGAGCCCGCGCTGGCCATTGCCCTGTATCCGATTGCCCAGCACGCGCAGGTCATCATTGCCCGCCGCGAACGACAAGCCGTCTTGTGTGTTGGCATAGATATCCGAATTGCGTACCGTGATACGGTCCGAATCGACATTGCCGGCCTGCATGCCGTATTGCCCACCGGTGATGGCCAGGTGCGACAGGGTGATGTCGTCGGCGCCGTTGAACTGCAGCACCACGCGCCCGGTGGCGGTGTTGCCGCGGTTGAGCACCGTCTGCTGCCCCACCGTCTGCGCGCCCTGTATCGTCACGCCGCTGTCCTGCGCGTCCAGCACGATGTTGCTGGCCAGGTTGTATACCCCCGTGTCCACGTAGATCACATCGCCCGCATCCAGGTCGTACGCGCGCAGCAGCGCCGCCAGGCTGGCCATCGGCGCATCGGCACTCTTGCCCGAATTCTCGTTGTCCCCCACCGCCGTGGTGTACTCGTTGTCGGCAAAGTTCGCGTCACCGGCGATGTTCACGTAATAGTTCTGCCCCCCGTTGGCAATCAGGAACGCCTCGTCGGAGACGTCGCTGACCAGGGTCGCCCCGGCATGCCCGGTGGCGCGGATCAGCGCTCTGTTGCCCACCGTCTGCTCGGTGGGCGTCCACACATAGCTGCCCCGCCCATGGCGGTCCATCGCCAGCCCCGAGGCGATCGGGTCCCAGCTCGCTCCGTTGTCCAGCGAGACCTCCAGGTCCGCCGTGGGCGCCGCCACACCCGTGGCATTGACCTTGACCAGCTCGATGGCGCTGACCAGCGCGCCGTAACTGGCGCTCTGGCTGACGAGCTCCAGCAGCAGCCCCGCACCACCACCCAGGCTCACGCTGAACTCGCGCGTCGTGGCCTTGTAAGGGGCCCCGGCAGCCGCGCGGATGTCGTAGTTGTCGGCCACCAGCGCGCCATTTAGCACGATGTCGAACTGGCGCTGGCCCGCATTGATGTTGCTGGGCTCGGCAAAGTGCAGCCGCACCAGATACTCGCCGTCCTGCGCCGGCAGTGTCCAGGCTATCTTGTTACCCACCCCCTGCTGCGCCGCGGCGTAGCTGCGGTACACCGCCTCCGGGGCGCCCGTGTCGGCCACACCGCTCAGATCGAGCGCTTGCGCGGCAGCAATCGTGCCCTGGCCGTGAGTCGTGCTCTGGTAGGTGTTGGCCAGGAAGTTGTCCACCCGCCCCGCATTGCCCGCATTGAGCAGCAGCACCGGGTCGTAGCTGCCCAGGCCCGCCGCGCGCCAGTCGATCTGGTAACTCTGGCCGACCTCGAACTTCTCCAGCCCGTTGGGGCCCAGCACCTGGATCATCGGGTCCGCGCTGGGGGTTGACTGCGCCGTGCCCCCATACGCTCCCAGATCGCGCCGCCCGCCGCTGGGCAGCGCCTCGAACGTCCATTGGTCGAACAGGTTGCCCCGGTCCAGCGCCGGCGAGTCCGATTGCAGCCGGTAGTTGTCATCGGCGCCGAAGTCCCCGCTGTAACGCTCGATGCGCACCGCGTCCGCCAGCACCTTGCCGTTGGCAAAGTTGCTCAGCTCCACCACCAGCGTGCCCCCCTCCAGGCGCACCGCACCCAGAATCTCCCACACCGCGCCGTCCACGTTCAGATCGTTGGGCGTGTTGTAGTTGTGGCTGAAGCTCTGGTAGGCCAGCGCCGTGCCGGTGCCATCGAACACGGTGTAGCGGGCGTTGCTGGCCGAGGGGCCCTCGCGGGGCCAGGTCACCGCAATGCGGTAGAAACCCTCCTGCAACCCGCTGAAGGTCCAGCGCGAGGTGGCGCTGCCATCGCCCGCGGGCGCCTGCCAGAAGTCGCCCGCATACCCCGCGGTGCTGTTCTCCGTCCACGTGCCGGTGAACACCTGGCCCGCGCCTTCGTCATCGATCACCTGGCTGGGGCCGGGGAAACTGCCGTCCCAGCCGTTGCTGCCGTCGGCGCCCTCGATGTCGATGAATTGCGGGTCGCCGGTAAGGCTGTTGCGGTCAAATCCGGTCTCGAAGGTCCAGTCCGCGCGATCAGCAAACAGCCGATCCTCCCACCACCCCAGGTTCGCGCCCCCGCTCAGGTGAAACAGGTTGTAGTCCGAGGCAAAGCCGCCCTGGCTGGTGCTGTCCACCCACACCGCGGTGCCGCCCTCGCTCCAGATGATGTTGTTGCGCAAGACGACGTTGCTGGAGGTGACCTCCACCGCCCGCCCGCCCACCTGGTGCACCGTGTTGTTCACGATGCCGTCCACTCCCGCGCTGTGCGCGTAGTTGACCTGGATACCCACACTGGTGTTGTCGTACACCAGGTTGTTGCTCACCCGCCCATATCCGTCGTCGCGGATGCCCACCGTGTTGCCATACACCCGGTTGCCCGTGAACGTGGCGTTGTACCCCGCCATGCCCACACTGTTGGCCCACACCCGGTTGTCCCGCGCCGCCCCATTGGAGTTGCTGCCGTTCATGTCGATGCCGGTGCCGTTGCCCCACGCCAGATTGCCCTGGGCCAGCGCCTGCGCCTCCACCCGAATGCCGATCGACTGCCCCCACACCTCGTTGTTGCGCACCAATACCTGGCTCACGCCACTGATCCCGTTGACATTGTCAAAGACCCGGTTGTTCTCGATCACGATCCACTCCGCCGCACCGCCTCCAGAGACGCTGGCCGAGATACCCCAG
>CAZADK010000145.1:0-8679 GCA_964483855.1 uncultured Rhodoferax sp. | reverse complement strand
CGCGTGCCGGTGGCTTGTTCGAGATCGGGACAGTCACGGCTTGTGTCTGTGCAACTTTGCGGCGCAGCAGGTCAACAGGCGCGCCAGAAAGCGGGGATCTGAAACGATCAAACAGTGCCATTGCTGCAAGATGCCCTTTCATGTTGCATCCACGGGCGAAACACCGCGCGACGGGCGCATATTTGGAGTTTAGGAACAATGGCGGAGATTGGGTGAAAAAGCGAGGTCTCTGAACCCGGTCGGAATCGATATGTTGGCAGATGACAACAGTGACACGTTTCCGGAACATCACACCATTTGGATGGGGTTCAACATACCAAGCGCGCGGTCGAAGTCGAAGTTTTCTATCGCGGTTGTGATGTCCTGGATGGCTTGCGCGCTGAGTGTGCCTGCCAGCGCTGACTTTTGCGTTCGCCACAGTGCTCTGGCATCGTTGTCGCCCTGCGACAACATGGTGCGGAGTTGGCTCAGCCACGCAATGTCCCCTGGCGGTCGAGGTTGGTCGAACCCCGTAACCTTGACCATGGATGGGGAGTCGTCCGATCGGTTTTCTTGCGTTGCGGCCGGGGGTAGTTGCACACGCAGGGCGTCGAACAATCGACCCAATTCTGCGCCAGTGCTTGCCAGACAGAGTGTTTCGTCGGCGCGACTGTTGTTCTTCATTGCGGTCTCCAGTGCCACGACATGTTCGAGAACGCGGACCGCACCCAGCGTGGCGCACAGCCCTCTGAGCGTATGTGCCTCGCGCCCCGCGCCTTCCCGGTCGCCGGTTTCGATCATCCTGTGGATCCGCGGGCAAATGTCTGAGCAGTCTTGCGCGAATCGGCGCAGCAGTTCGACGTATAACCTGGCGTCTGCGCCAGCGTGGCGCAACCCGGCGTCAATGTCGAGACCGGGCGCTTGGGGAAGATCCTTCTGCGCGCCAGTCAGTGCCGGTTCTGCCCACGCCGAGGATGTGGTCATCGGTCCGGGTCGCACCTCGGCGTGAGTGGTGGTCTGGTAACTGGCGAGCAACGCATACAGTTTTTCCGGGTCTATGGGTTTGCTGATGTGTCCGTTCATGCCCAGTACCTGGCAGCGCTGGCGCTCGTCAGGCATGGCGTGCGCGGTCATTGCGACGATCGGAAGATCGAGGTGGCGTTCGTCCAGGCGCAGTAGCCGAGTCGCTTCATAACCATCCATGACCGGCATCTGCAGGTCCATCAAGATCACGCGGTAGTGATCCGGTGCGAATGTGTTGATCTTGTCGATGCCCTCTTGTCCATTGTTCGCCACGTCCACCTCGACGCCGCGGGCCCGCATGAGTTCCACGGCCAGTTGTTGATTGATGGGATTGTCTTCGACCAACAAAACGCGCAGCCCGGTCAGGTCCTGCGCGACGGGGACGTTGTGGTTGGCAGGCTGCGCGTGGGTGCCATCACTGACCAGCCATTTGATCAGGTCGCGCAACGACTCCGGCAAGACGGGTTTGGGCAGGAAGTGTTGCACGCCCAGGGCGCTGGCCGTGTTGTGCAACAGATCCGAATCATAGGCTGACACGATCACGGCCAACGGTGCCTGCCCGCTGCGGTGCTTGCGCGCCTGCAGTGCCGCCAGCATACCCGCCCCGTCGAGCCGTGGCATGACCCAGTCGACCAATAGGAGGTCATATGGCCTTTCTTGCGCGTCGGCCTGCTCGACCATGGTCAGCGCCGTGTCACCGTCATCCGCGCAATCGATTCCGCCAGGAGACAGTGTCCCGACCCCCAGCGCACCGAGCAAGTCTGACAGGGCGATACGCGCATCCGGCTGGTCGTCCGCAACCAATACACGCATCGTATCGGCACGTGGCATGGGTGTTGCGGGCGGCGCCGGCGGCTTGGTCAGCGGAAAACGCGCCGTGAAGTTGAAGTTCGATCCACTGGACGGAACACTGTCGACCCAGATCCGCCCACCCATCAACTCCACGATACGTTTGGATATCGTCAAGCCCAGGCCAGTGCCGCCATACCGGCGGGTTGTCGAGCCGTCGGCCTGGGTAAATTCCTGGAACAACCGCGCGATCTGTGCCTGTGTCATGCCAATGCCGGTATCGCGCACCGTGAACTGCACCGTGACGCCGAGCGCATCCGCCTCGTTGATCTGAATCAACAGCTTCACGTACCCGTGGTGTGTGAACTTCACGGCGTTGGACAACAGATTGGTCAGGACCTGACCGAGCCGTAATGGGTCCCCCATCAGCGCGCCGCTTTCACCCAGCAGCCGGGAGTCGGTCACATCGAACAGCAGTTCGATATCTTTTTCGTGCGCCCGTTGACGCAGCAGCGACAACGACTGTCCTGCCACGTCTTCAACCCGGAAGCGCCCCTGTTCCAGCTCAAGCTTGCCCGCCTCGACCTTCGAAAAGTCCAGGATATCGTTGATGATGCCCAGCAGCGAGCGGGCCGCGTCATGGATCTTGTTGACATAGTCGTGTTGACGCGCGTTGAGGTTGGTCTTGAGCGCCAGATAGGCCATGCCCAGGATGGCGTTCATCGGTGTGCGTATTTCATGGCTCATGTTGGCCAGAAACATGGACTTGGCGTGTGTCGCCTCTTCTGCTTGCCGGCGCGCCACCTCCAGTTCCTGCTGCACCTCCCGGCGATGGCCGATATCGTCCTCGATCGCCTGTGCCATCGCGTCCACGGTCTGTCCCAGCGCGCGCAGTTCGTCAAAGCCGCTCAGCGTGCCGGTACGGGTTGCGTAGTCGCCTACGGCCAGCCGGTCGGCGTTCTCACCCAGTCGCTGGATCGGTCGCAGGACCTGGCGCCGGATCACGCGCAAGGCCAGCATCGCCAGGGTGATGGTCACCCCCATGCTGACCAGCGACATCAATATCCAGCGCTCCAGCGCCTGTCCGGCGGTGGCGACGTCGGCACGGGTACGCTGGTCCGTTGTTGCCACCAGGGCGCCGACCGCACTGGATTGGTTGGCCTTGAGGATGTTGTATGCAGTGCTATGGACCAGCTGGCTTGCAAAGTCCAGCCGCGCCGGCCCGTCCGACACGAACTCACCGGTGTCCGGATTGAAAAGGCCCTGGGTGGCGGCAAACGCCGTCTGCTCGATCTTGTTCATTGCGGCTGTCGCGCTGAAGACCTGTTCCACAGCGCCCAGTTCGGCGGCTCCGAATCCTTGCGACTTCATTAGTTCGACGACCGAGCGCTTGGTGCCGTCGACGGGTATGGCATGCCGGATCCGACCAGCGATCACCGCGTCCCAGTAGGACGTCGGGTTCGCTTGTACCGGCGGTGCCTTTTCACCCTCGCGCACACCCAGGATGTCGTAGTAATACAGCAGATAACGTGCTTCACCGGTGCTGGTGTAGGCACGCACCAGCCGCGCCAGTTGTTCGGTCTCCTGCTGCAATTCGGTGGACAAACGCAACGACCGGTCGCGATGATCACGTGCCGAAACGACGGAGTCGTAGGAGCGCTTGATCAGGACCAGGAACATGGCGTTTGCTGCCAGTGCCAGCGATACGATGGCCAGGAACCAGATCGAGACCTTGCGCAGTTTCATTACGCCAGTCTTTCACGACGTGGTGTGATCGGCGGGCCCAAGGCGAGCCGAGACCGCATACACGGCAACCGGATTGTGGAACCCCTTGAGCTGCATATGGCCCCGTGACTCGCTGCGCACCTGGTCTGCCACAAAACCATGGACACGGTGTGACACCAGGATCTGACCGCCGGTCGCCTCGCCGCACAGCCGCGCAGCAAGATTGGTCACATTGCCTATCACTGCGTAGTCGCGTCGGCCCTCGAAACCGATCGCACCGATGGTGGCAAAACCCAGGGCGACGCCGATACCCATCGACAGTTCGTATCCCCGCTTGTGCCAGCCCTGGACCAAATCGGAGAATCGCGCCTGCATGCCGATGGCCATGTGCACCGCGACCAGTGCCGGGTTCTCGATCTCGACCGGGTCCCTTGAGCTGCATATGGCCCCGTGACTCGCTGCGCACCTGGTCTGCCACAAAACCATGGACACGGTGTGACACCAGGATCTGACCGCCGGTCGCCTCGCCGCACAGCCGCGCAGCAAGATTGGTCACATTGCCTATCACTGCGTAGTCGCGTCGGCCCTCGAAACCGATCGCACCGATGGTGGCAAAACCCAGGGCGACGCCGATACCCATCGACAGTTCGTATCCCCGCTTGTGCCAGCCCTGGACCAAATCGGAGAATCGCGCCTGCATGCCGATGGCCATGTGCACCGCGACCAGTGCCGGGTTCTCGATCTCGACCGGGTCATTGAAGTAGATCATCATCCCGTCGCCGGCAAAGTGTTCCAGCGTGCCACCGTGTTCCATCACCAAGGCACCCATCGCCTCGTGGTACTGGTGGATCACATGCATCACGTCCTCCGGGTCCGACGTCTCGGTAAATGCCGTGAAACCGCGCAGGTCGACGAACACCGCGGCCACCTCCCGCCGATGGCTCTTGAGCGGGTCGTCGGTATTGCCGGACAACATGAGTTCCACGACCGATGGCGAGAAATAACGCTTGAGCCGACCCAGCCGTTCGACCTGGGCTACACCGTCCGCGATGCGTTGCTCCAGCGTGTGGTTGAGCGTTGACAGCGCGACGGCCTGTAGTTCGAGCCGCGCCACCAGCTGCTCACGCTCGCGCGCTTGCCGGGCCATCGCCAGATGGGTACGGATGCGCGCCTTGACGATGGCGGGCCGGATTGGCTTGGTGACATAGTCCACGCCGCCCAGTTCCAGGCCCAGCGTTTCGTCTTCGACTGACCCCATGGCCGAGAGAAAGATGATCGGGATATCGCGGACGCGGGGTTCGGCCTTGATGCGCCGGCACACGTCGTAACCGGTCAGCCCCGGCATCATCACGTCGAGCAGGATCAGGTCGGGCGGGTCGGTGCCCAGGGTCAATTCGATGGCCTTCTCGCCATTGTTCGCCACCCGGGTCCGATAGTCGGTCCGCAGCAGCTCGACCATGAGCGCCAGGTTGGTCGGCGTGTCATCGACGATGAGGATCGTCGCTATCGCGTTCGAGGTCGGCACGAGACACCCCCTGTGGCGCAGTGATGGCCATCGCCCGGCGAGGCAGTCCAGCGGCGCCGTCACCGGACGCATTCTTGTTGTCGCGCTTGCGGCGCCCAAGCGTTTGCATTATCCCGAGTTTCGCGTCGGATCTCCAACGGAAATTGCGTCGTGGTGTCCCGTTTGTCGACCTGGGGAGTCCGATTGCCGCGCCCATCCCGACCGCGCCAGTGTCAGCGGCCGAACCCGGGCGCCTTGGGGCAAGATGAAAGCGTCAGGGCCCGAACTGCCGGACTTCGACGACCGGATCGTCGTGCCGCGCGACCTTGCCTTCGGCCGCAGCGGCCAGTGCAATACGGGCGCCGGCGCGGGCGAACAGCGGCAGCGACGACAGGGGTGCGGGCACCGTGTGCCGCTGGCCGGCCTGCAGCCGGGCACCGCTGGAAAAGTCGTACCACGCGGCGGGCCCGGCTGGCAGATAAACGCTGCGGCTGACCGCGCCGCGCTCGACCACTGGCGCCACCAGCAGGTCCGCGCCCAGCATGAAATCGTCGCAGTCCGCGAAGCACTCTTCATCGTCCGCAAAATCATAGAACGTCGGCCGGATGATCGGTTCATGGTGGCTGCTGGCGCGTTCAAACAGCGACCACAGATACGGCATCAGCGTGTAGCGCAACCGGATCGCCGCCGCCACATGTTCGGTCACCTCCGGGTGCAGCCAGGGCACGTTGTTGGTGCCGTCCGCCTTCCAGGAGTTCATCACCATGCGCGGATTCAGGCAGCAGGCCTGCACCCAGCGCAGGAACAGCTCGGGCTCTGGCGAAGGGCCAGCAAAACCGCCGACATCGTGGCCGACGTTGAACAGGCCCGAGAGCGACATCTGCAGCCCGGTGCGGATGTTCCAGCGCAGCGATTCCCAGCTGGTGGTGTTGTCGCCGCTCCAGGTCTGTGCATACCGCTGAATGCCGGGCGGGCCGGCGCGGCTGACGCTGTACGCCGTCTCGCCCGGCGCGTGTTGCTGCTGCGCCTCGACACTGGCGCGGGTCATCAACAAGCCGTGCAGCGGACGCGCCCGGTGCATCGGCATCGGCGTACCAAAACCATCGCATTGGGCATCGTCGTCGAGGATGGCGTATTCGTTGTTGTCGTTCCAGCCCACGTCGATACCGTAGTCCAGCACCTGCTGGCGCAACTGCTGCTGCCACCAGGCGATGGTTTGCGGGTGGGTGAAGTCCAGGTGCGCGCCCATGCCGTCCCAGAACGGCTCGAGCACGGGCTGCTTGCCTTGCATGTCGTGGATGAAGCCGCCTTGCTGCGCCAGTTGTGGATAGGCCGGGTGGTCATCAAGCAGGCACGGCTTGATGTTGGCCACCACCTGCATGCCGGCCGCATGGAACCGTGCGTTGAGTGTCTTCGGGTCCGGGAACTTGTCGTTGTTCCAGGTGAACACATAACGCCGTTTGCCGCGCGACGAATATCCCGAACCATAGTGGAACGCCGAGCAGGGAATACCTTGCTGTTCGATGCGGCTGATGAAGCTGTCCAGTTGCTGCTGCGCGTCGGGTGCGTCGGCCAGGCCCATGGCGGTCTGTGCATATCCGAGCGACCAGCGCGGCGGTAACCGGGTGCCGCCGATCAGCCGCGTGAAACTGGCAATCACGTCGGCTGGCGACACACCGGCAATCACGTAATAGTCCAGGTCGCCGTCGTCGATCTCCACATGGCGGTACAGGCCGTGGTAGTTGTCGTGTTCGCAGCCCAGATCGAATGTGCAGGGCGCCAGCGTGTCGTAGTAGATTCCGCACCAGGCGCCAGTGCTGCTGCGGCTGAGCACGAAGGGCCAGTGCTTGTACAGCGGGTCGCCGCTGCGCGGGTCGTAACCCAGTGCGTCCATGGCCAGCGTGCGCAGGCGTCGGCCGTGCAGGTTCAGCGGGCCGGTCTTGTCGCCCAGCCCGTAGTACCGATCGCCGGGCTCGCGTTGCAGGTAGTGGCGCACGGCGCCCAGGCGGCGGCTGGCCATGTAGGCGCCGCTGGCGCGGTCTTCCAGCATCGATCGGCTCTGGGCATCGGTCCAGCGCAGCGCCAGCGAGTCGGCACCCATCGCCACCGACATGGCCTCGGTGCGCAGCGTGACTTTGCCTTCGGTGTGGGTGACTTGCGCTTGCGGGCAGCTAAATCCGCTGCGGTCGTCGCGGTTGCGGCCGTGCCATGGCACATCCTGCCCGGCTTGTGGCGCAATGGCCCAGGTGCGGGGTTCGCGGTAGCCGCCCTTGGGACGCAGCCGCACCCGCGCCAGTGCGGGCTCCAGGATGTCGACGCTCAGGCGGGCGCCGCCGGGCAGTTCGCGGTGCACGCCGTGTGAATCTGCCTGGATTGGCCCGATGGGAAGGAGTGTTTTCAAGATCGGGCTATCGGACCGGGGGCGCTGCTGGGCTGGTTATGGCGCCGCCGCGCGGCCGGCGCCCAGCCGCAGGCCCTGCGCGTCGAACCAGTGCAGGTGTTCGGTCGGCATGCCGATACCGACACTGTCTCCGCCGCGGATCGTGGTCTGGCCGCTGCACACCATCTCGAACGGCGTGTCGGTGCCGACGCTGCCGTGCAGCAGGCTGGTGGAGCCGAGTTGCTCGACCTGTGCCACCCGCATGCGGATCGGCCCGTTGTCTGCGATGAGCGCGTGTTCGGGACGCAAACCGATGGTGTGGGCGCCAGGGGGTGGCACCGGCGCGCCGTCGGGGTGGTCGGCCTTGGCCACCAGCTCGGCCGGCAGGAAGTTCATGCGTGGGCTGCCGATGAAGCCGGCCACGAAGGTGTTCACCGGGTGGTTGTACAGCTCGAGCGGCGCACCGATCTGCTCCACTATGCCGGCGCGCAACACGACGATCTTGTCGGCCATGGTCATGGCCTCGACCTGGTCGTGCGTCACATAAACCATGGTCGCCTGCAGCCGTGCATGCAGGTCGCGGATCTCGGCGCGCATCGATACGCGCAGCTCGGCATCGAGGTTGGACAGCGGCTCGTCGAACAGGAACAGCTTGGGCTCGCGCACGATGGCGCGGCCGATCGCGACCCGCTGGCGTTGCCCGCCCGAGAGCTGCGTGGGCTTGCGTTGCAGCAGCGCGTCCAGCCGCAGCAGCTTGGCCGCCGCTTGCACCTTGCTGTCAATCTGCGTCTGCGGCTCGCCGGCGTTCTCCAGCCCGAACGCCATGTTGTCGTACACGCTCATGTGCGGGTACAGCGCGTAGGACTGGAACACCATCGCGCAGCCACGGTGCGCGGCCGACACGGTGTTGACCGATTGGCCGTCGATGCGCACCTCGCCGGTGGTCGGCGACTCCAGCCCGGCGATCACCCGCAACAGCGTCGACTTGCCGCAACCCGAGGGGCCGACGAACACGACGAACTGGCCGTCGTCCACCTGCAGGTCGATGCCGTGCAGGATGGTGGTCTGGTCGAAGGTCTTGACGATGCGCTCGAGTGCGAGGGTGGCCACGGGAAGATCCTGGTCAGGGGGCAGGTTTCACTTCACGCCGGCGCTGGCGATGCCGGTGGTGATGTATTTCTGCAGGAAGGCAAACACCAGCGTGATCGGGATCAGCGTGATCACCGTCATCGCCAGCAGGTAATGCCACTGGGTGCTAAGTTAGCCCTGCAACGCGATG
>CAZADK010000144.1:3071-8688 GCA_964483855.1 uncultured Rhodoferax sp. | reverse complement strand
TCAAGGGCCTCAAGCCCGACCTGGTGATCATGAGCAACTACCAGAACGAATACGTGCTGCTGGCGCGTACGCTGGCGCAGCAGAAGGTCGATGTCGCTGCGATGTTCAGCGTGCTCGGGGGTGGCTTCAACTACAAGCTGGTCAAGGAGCAGCCGGATGTCGCCCATTACATGATGGACTTCAACCACTGGTTCAACCCCCGCAATGCCAAGGCGATGGCCTTGAAGAAGCAGGTCGAGGCCAAGGGCGGCCTGTTCACGTTCGAGGTCTACCTGTCGTACAACTGCATCATGTTGTACGCGGACGCGTTGCAGCGTGCAGCCACGGCTGACAAGGAAAAGGTCATCGCGGCGCTGGCGTCCAGCACCTGGATGCCGGAACTCATGCCCTACGGCCCGACCAAGTTCGTCAATGGCCAGAACGAGGGTGGCCGGGGCGCCCTGCTGCAGGCATCCAAGACCGACATCGACGTGGTGGCACCGGAGCAGTTCGCGTCCACCAAGCCGGTGTACCCGCGTCCGAAGATGTGAACTGAGCGGTTGGCCACCTGTCGACCTCCGGCTCGTTGACGGAGGTCGGCGCACCATTCCTGGAGGATTCGTGGACGCGAACATCATTGCCGCGGCGGCCATCAACGGCCTGCTGCTGGGCGGTATCTACACGCTTGTCGCATCGGGCCTGACGTTGATCTACGGCGTGCTGCACATCATCAATTTCGCCCACGGCAGCATGCTGATGCTGGCCATGTTCGGCGTGTTCTACCTGCTCACGCTGCTGGGCATCGACCCTTATCTGTCGATCTTCATCATGGTGCCGGCCATGTTCATCTTCGGGTATCTGCTTTACAAGGGCCTGATCGGACGCCTATCCAGCGGCAAGGACGAAAACATCCTGCTGTTGACGCTGGGCCTGTCGATCCTGATCGAGAACCTGGCGCTGATGTTCTTCAAGGGTGACTCGCGCACCATCCTGGTGTCGTACTCGGACACCATGATCGAAGTCGGCCCGGCCTTTGTGCCGCTGCCCAAGCTGATCTCGTTCGGCGTGGCGATGGGCCTGTGCGCGGCACTGGGCCTGTTCATGCAACGCACCGATACCGGCCGCGCGATCCGCGCGGTGGCCAAGGAGCGGGTGGGTGCACGGCTGGTGGGTATCGACGTGGACCGCATCTACGCGATTTCCTACGGCATTGGCCTGGCCACGCTGGGCGCGGCCGCGTCGCTGATGATGCCGATCTTCTATGTCTCGCCGTCCGTCGGTCATGTTTTCGTGCTGGTGGCCTTCACGGTGGTGGTGCTGGGCGGCATGGGCAGTTTCCTGGGTGCGGTCATCGGCGGCCTGATCATCGGGCTGACCGAGTCGTTCGGAGGCTTGTTCCTGGGCGAGAGCATGGGCCAGATCGGCATTTCGCTGATATTCATCCTGATCCTGTTGTTCCGCCCGTCAGGATTGTTCGGAGCGAAGACATGAGCCGCAGGGCCGCTCCCAAGGCGAATCCCGCAGCGCGCAGCGCGCAGGGCACCCTGATGAGCCGCAGGGCCGCTCCCAACGCGAATCCCGCAGCGCGCAGCGCGCAGGGGGTCCGATGATGACACCGGCATCTGAACTCAAACCCATTCCCTGGAAACTGCACCTGTCGGTGCTGGCGGTCGCCATCGCGTTCCCGTTCGTGTTTCCGTCCAGCTTCATGGTCAATTTTGGCGTGCTGGCCTTGTTTTATGCGTTCATCGGCCAGTCATGGAACATCTCGGGCGGTTTTGCCGGCCAGTTGTCGTTCGGCCATGTCGCGTTCTTTGGTGTCGGCGCTTACGCATCGACGATCATGCAGATGCGGTATGGCATATCACCCTGGCTGGGCTTGCCGATCGCGGGGCTGGCCGGCGCGTTCACCGGCGGTGTGATTGCGGTGCTGGCGTTTCGGGCCGGCCTCAAGGGCTCGTATTTCGCGCTGATCACACTGGCCTTCGCCGAGGTGCTGCGGATTGTCAGCAACTCGATCGGCATCACCGGCGGTGGTCTGGGCCTGTTGATTCCGATGAAGATCGGCGCGCAGAACCTGCAGTTCGCCGAGCGCAGCGGGTTCTATTTCCTGATCCTGGTGCTGGCCGTGGGTTCGGTGGCGGTGGCTGAATGGATGCAGCGATCGCGTTTCGGCGCGCAACTCGCCGCGATCCGGGAAAACGAGGATTCGGCGAAAGCGCTGGGTATCAACGTGTTCGCCGAGAAGGTCAAGGTGATGCTGATTTCCGGCGCGATCGGTGGTGTGGGCGGGTGTTTTTTTGCCCAGTATTTCCTGTACATCGATCCGCTGATCGCCTTTGGCACCGACAAGTCGGTCGAGATGCTGCTGGTGGCCATGATCGGCGGTGCCGGCACCGTGTACGGACCGCTGGTCGGTTCGGTGTTGCTGGCGCTGGTCAGCGATGTCACCCGCACGCTGACGCAGATCCAGGGCCTGTCGCTGGTGCTGTACGGCGCCTTGCTGGTGGTCATCATCGCCTTCCTGCCCAATGGCCTGATCGACCTGTTCAGCCGCAAGCGTGGCGGTAAACCGGGGAAATCGAAATGATGTTGCAGGTGTCGAACCTGAGCAAGGTCTTTGGCGGCCTGCGGGCGGTCGATGACGCCAGCCTGCAGGTGGAGCAGGGCCGAATCGTGGCGCTGATCGGTCCCAACGGCGCCGGCAAGACGACCCTGTTTGCCTGCATCGCCGGTTTCCTGCCGGTCAATGCCGGGCGGGTGGTTTTGCTGGGCCAGGACATCACCGGATGGCCGGTGCACCGGATCTCGCGCGCCGGCATGGTGCGCACGTTCCAGATCACGCAGCCGTTCGCCAAACTCACCGTGCACGAGAACATCGCGGTGGGCGCCTACCAGCGGTTCCATGACCGGCACGAGGCCTGGGAACATGCACGCGCCGTGGCACGCCAGGTCGGCATGGAAGGCCTGCTGGCGCAATCGGCCTTGGGGCTGACAGTGGTGGGGCGCAAGCGGCTGGAGCTGGCCCGCGCGCTGGCCACCGGCCCGAAGTTGCTGCTGCTCGACGAGGTGATGGCCGGCCTCAATCCGACCGAAATCCTGGAGATCATCGGCATCATCCGCGCCATCCGCGACAGCGGCGTGACGGTGCTGCTGATCGAACACGTCATGCATGCGGTGATGAGCCTGTCGGACCATATCTACGTGTTGTCGTACGGCAAGATCATCGCGCAGGGCAGTCCACGGCAGGTGGTGAACGACCCGGCCGTGATCGAAGCCTATCTGGGGCGCGGCAGCGCCGACCCCGCCGTCAGCGCACCCGCCGAGGTGGCCCATGCTTGAAGTACGCGCGCTGCATGCCGGATACGGCAGCGTCGAGATTCTGCGTGGCATCGACCTCGACGTGGGCACAGGCGAGATCGTCGCAGTGCTGGGCAGCAATGGTGTCGGCAAGTCGACGCTGAACAACAACATCTCGGCCCTTAACCAGCCGTTCTCGGGATCGATCCAATTCCAGGGCGAGGAACTGGTGGGCATGAGCTCGACCGAAATCGTCAAGCGCGGCCTGATCCACGTGCCCGAAGGCCGGCGGGTGTTCCCGAACCTGAACGTGCGCGAGAACCTGGAGACCGGTAGCCTGGTGCGCGGCCGTGCGCGGCGCGCCGCCAACCTGGAGAAGGTGGTCGCCATCTTCCCGCGCCTGAAGGAGCGGTTCAGCCAATCGGCCGGCACCTTGTCCGGCGGCGAGCAGCAGATGCTGGCCATCGGACGCGGCCTGATGGCCGAGCCGGTGTTGCTGATCATGGACGAACCCTCGCTGGGCCTGTCGCCGCTGCTGGTCGAGGAGATGTTCGCGTTGATCGTGCGGATGAATCGCGAGGGTCAGTCCATCCTGCTGATGGAGCAAAACGCGGTGCAGACGCTGGCGATTGCACACCGCGGCTACATCATCGAGAACGGCGCGGTGGCGATGCAGGGCGCCGCGCGCGACCTGGCAAACGACCCGGACCTGCGCAAGAACTACCTGGGCTTGTAGCCGATGCCCGGCCATCCACCGATGCCGATACAACCCGAAATGGCGGGCCGGCGCGTGCTCGTCACCGGCGCCGGCTCCGGCATCGGGCTGGCCACCGCCGTGTTGCTGCAACGCGCGGGCGCCCGCGTGGCGGCGGTGGTGCAAGACGAGTTGCAGGCCGCATGGGCGCGCGACGCGATGCCTGAGGCGCTGGTGTTGCAACAGGATCTGCTGGACGATGCGGGTTGCGTCGCATTGCCCGACCGGGCAGCCCAAGGGCTGGGTGGCCTGGACGGCCTGGCCTGCTGCGCCGGCATATTCTTCAAGAAGGGATCGGACGAGACCGGTGTGGCGCAGTGGCGCCAGACGCTGGATCTGAACCTGACGTCGACCTTCCTGTTGACCCGCGCGGCGATCGCCCGCATGCGCCAGGACCACGCAGCGGATGCCAGCGTGGTGGTGGTCACCAGCCAGATCGGCCTGGTCGGACATGCACGCGGTGCGGCGTATGCCGCCTCCAAGGCTGGGCTCAACGGCATGGTCAAGTCGCTGGCGCTGGAGTGGGCGGCCGAAGGCATCCGGATCAACGCCGTCGGACCGGGCCCGGTGCGCACCGCCATGCTCGCGGCCGTCACCGCCGAACCGGTGGCGCTGGCCGCGATGGAGCAGAGCATTCCGATGGGCCGGCTCGGCGAGCCGCGCGAGATCGGCGAACTGGTCAGTTTCCTGTTGTCCAGCCGTGCGGCATTCATCACCGGGCAGGTGGTCTGCGCCGACGGGGGGTTCACCGCACGATGACTGGTCCGACCCCACCCCCGCGCACGCTGGCCGACATGGCGCAGGTGATCCGCAGCAAGAACGCGGGACCGACGCAACTGACGATCGACGTGTTCCTCAACGATGCAGCCGCGTACGCACGCGCCGCCTGCAGCCCCTCCCTGTCATGCGCCGCCGTCGCGCTGCGCTATGCGGTGCCCGCGCACCAGGTGCAACGCTACCTGCTGCCGGACATCCACGCCATCAAATACGTGTTGCCGCGGTCGGTTGTCGCCGGCAGCCCCGGTGACGGCGACGTGTATGGCGCGCAGCAGCACGGCCCGATGCTGGACATCGTGCCATGAGCCCGTCGGGCCGCCCCAAGGGCGAATACCGCAGTGCGCGGCACGGAGGTTCTCCAGTGAGCCCGCCGGGCCGCCCCAAGGGCGAATACCGCAGTGCGCGGCACGAAGGTGCTCCAGTGAGCCCGCCGGGCCGCCCCAAGGGCGAATACCGCAGTGCGCGCGGGACGGAGTGGGTCCAGTGAACGCGACAGCGCGCTTGCTGCAGTCCCACCGTCCCGGCGCGGGCGTGTTGCGTGTGTTGTCCGCGTCCGGCCAGCTGGGTTACGGTATTCCCGAAGATGCGTTTCGCCGTGGCATGGCGCGTGCGCCGCATCTGATCGGCTGCGACATGGGTTCCGTCGATCCAGGGCCGTATTACCTCGGTGCCGGCGTGATGGCAGCGCCCGAGCCCATGGTCGAGCGCGATCTCGAGCTGGTATTGTGCGCGGCACTCGAAGCTGGCGTGCCGCTGCTCATCGGCAGCGCGGGTACGGCTGGTGCCGGGGTGCACCTGGATGCGACG
>CAZADK010000144.1:0-3061 GCA_964483855.1 uncultured Rhodoferax sp. | reverse complement strand
CCCCGCGCGTGCGCTGGCGCTGGATCCGGACGTGCTGATCGCCGGGCGCGCCTGCGATACCGCGATCTTTGCCACGCTGCCGGCCATGCTCGGTTATCCGGTCGGCTTGTGCCTGCATATGGCCAAGATCGTCGAATGCACCTCATTGTGTTGCCGGCCGGGCGGACGCGACGCGATGCTGGCCGAGTTGACACCGGAGCATTTCACGCTCGAGAGCATGAATCCGGATGCGCACGCGACACCGGCCTCGGTGGCGGCGCATGCGCTTTACGAGCAGGCCGATCCGCTGCAGGTCGAGGAGCCGGGCGGCAGCCTGATGCTGCACGACGCCTGGTATGAGGCGCTCGATACCCATCGCACGCGTGTCGGCGGTGCCCGCTTCGTTGCGCGCGAACAGCCCAGCCTGAAGGTCGAAGGGGCGCTGTGGCAGGGCGAGCGCGTGGTGCTGCTGGCTGGCGTCGCCGACCCGGTGCTGCTGCGTGTGTTGCCGCAGGTGATCGCCGCGGTCGAGCAGCGGGTGCGGACCCTGTTGCCGGGCGACTGGCAGCTGTTTGCGCACATCTACGGGCAGGGCGCCGTGCGAGCGCTCGCGCCGGCGCAACAGGCGACCCACGAGGCCGGACTGGTGCTGGAGTTCATCGCGGCGCAGGCGGTGCTGGCGCGGACTGCGGCCGGGGTGTTCAAGCAGAATCTGCTGCACCATGCCTACCCGGGCCGGATCGCCACCGGTGGCAACCTGGCGTTCGCGTTCACGCCCAGCGAGATTGACGCGTATGCGGCGTACCGGTTTGCGCTCTACCACGTGATGCGCGACGCGCCAATGGACAGGCTGTTCCAGATCGACGCCGTCGACCTGGATGGCCGGGCCCACCACTGAAGACACGCGATGGCCACCGTATTGCCACTGCCCAAGTACCATCAGATCTATTTGGTGCTGCGCGAACAACTGCAGGAAGGGCGATTTGCGCAGGGGCTGCCGCCCGAGATGGTGCTGAGCAAGGAGTTCGGTGCGGGCCGTGTGACCGTGCGCCGGGCGCTGGAGCAACTGGCCAACGAGGGACTGATCGTGCGCCGCGCCGGACGCGGAACGCATCCGGCACCGGCCGAGGTGGCGCCGACCGGCGATCAGCCCCCGGGCGGGCGGCGGCGCGGCGCCAAGGGTTTGAGCGGCCTGCTGGAGAACATCGTCAGCATGAGCATGCGAACCTCGGTCAAGGTGATCGAGGTACGCACCATCCAGGCCTCGCACAGCGTGGCCCAGGCCTTGCAGATACCGGTCGGCGCCAAGGTGCAGAAGGCGGTGCGCCGGCGCAGCTCCAAGCTCGGCCCGGTGTCGCACATCACGACCTATGTGCCGGACGAACTGGCGCAGCGTTTCGGGCGCAAGGACCTGCTGCGCAAGCCGATCCTGCGGTTGATCGAGGAATCTGGCGTCGAAATGGGGCGCGCGCGCCAGACCGTGTCGGCGCGCCAGGCCGACGCCGCGGTCGCGCACGAACTGGAAGTGGCGGTGGGAACGGCGTTGCTCGCGGTCCATCGCCTGGTGTTCGACGTGAACGACCGGCCGGTGCAGTGGTTGCACGGCCTGTACCGCCCGGACCGTTACGAATACCAGATGGACGTATCGCAGGTCGGCAGCATCGACGCGCGCATATCGGTCAAGGAAGGGCTGTCGGAATGAGTGCTGCAAGCGCCTGCACGCCCGCGTGCCAGTGAACCCCCATGGATGTCATGACGCATACTCCCACCCCCGCGCGCACCCTGGCGCAAAAACTGATCGCCCGCGCGGCCGCGTTGCCCCATGTCGACATCGGCGAGATCGTCAATTGCCAGGTCGACCTGGCAATGTTCCACGACTCGTCGGGGCCGCGCCGGCTCAAGCCCATGCTCGAGGAACTGGGTGCGACGATCTGGGACAAGTCGCGGGTCGTGCTGGTGATGGACCACTACGGGCCCGAGCAGGACGACGAGTCGCGCCGCATCGTGCGTATCGCGCGCGACTGGGCGCGCGAGCAGCAGTTGCCGCATGTCTACGACAGCATCGGGATCTGCCATGTGGTGCTGCCTCAGAAGGGGCATATCCGGCCCGGCATGTTCTGTGTCGGTGGCGATTCGCATTCGCCCACGGGTGGCGCGTTCGGCGCCTACATGTTCGGCATCGGCGCCACCGAGATGCTCGGTGTCGTCGTCACCGGACAGTTGTGGGTGCGGGTGCCCCAGACGCTGCGCATGATATGGAACAACCGCTTGTCGCCGGGGCTCACGGCCAAGGACATGATGCTGCACATGGTCGGGCGGTTTGGCATGAACGGCGGCCAATACCAGGCCGTGGAGTTCTGCGGCTCGGCAGTGCAGGCCTTGTCGATGCAGGAGCGCATGACCATGTCCAACATGAGTGCGGAGATGGGGGCCCAGGTCGGACTGATCGCGCCCGACGCGACGACGCAGGCCTGGCTGGCCGAGCGCGGCGTCGCCCCGGTCGACGTGTCGGGCTGGTGCACCGACCCGGGTGCGGCCACGGTGGACCATGTCTTCGACGCCGCAACCTTGTCACCGCAGGTGGCCGCGCCGCACAGCCCGGCGAACACCCGTGACGTGCAATCGTATGCCGACGTGCAGGTGCAGGTCGCGTATATCGGTGCCTGCACCGGCGCCAAGCTGGACGACCTGCGCGCCGCAGCCCAGGTGCTGCGCGGACACACGGTGGCATCGAGCCTGCGCCTGATGGTGGCGCCAGCCAGCCTGCACGATCAGCAGCTGGCCGAGCAAGAGGGTGTGATGGGCGTGCTGCGCGACGCCGGCGCCGAAGTGCTGCCGACGGCCTGCGGGGCCTGTTCCGGTTACGGCGGCAGCATTCCGGACGGGGCCACCGTGATTGCCACCACGGCGCGCAACTTCAAGGGCCGCATGGGGTCGGACACCGCGCAGGTCTACCTGGCCTCGCCGTATACAGTGGCGGCGTCGGCCTTGCGCGGGCGCATCAGCGACCCGCGGGAGATGATGTCATGAGCCCGCCGGGCCGCCCCAAGGGCGAATACCGCAGTGCGCGGCACGAAGGTGC
>CAZADK010000143.1:0-8712 GCA_964483855.1 uncultured Rhodoferax sp. | reverse complement strand
ACTGCACCAAGCACCTTCAGTCCCTGGCGCCCGATCTGCCAGTCGGGCGGCAGCGAGATCGGTGCCCAGGCCACGGCAGCCCCGAACAACACCAGGTAGGCAAGCCAGTTCGTCACCACGCTCAGCCCGTACACCTGCGCGATCACGCCGCTTTCGAGCCCCAGACGCGAATACAGGCGCCAGCGGAATCCAGCTCCGCCCACCAACGCGCCCAGGTTCAGGTTGAACGCATACGACACCCAGGCCACTGACCACGTGCGCGCAACCGTCAGGCCGTGCCCAGTCACATGGCGGCCGATCAGGTCGAACGATGAGACCAGGGCGTGGCTCGCCACAACCAGCCCGCCAGCCAAAAGCAAGGTGGATGGCGCAAGGCCACGGGCACTGCGCCACACCTCGGCCCATTCGACCTCGCGGCCGAATCGCCACAACAAGACTGCCACGGCGACAAAAAAAGCCAGCGTCAGCGCCCGGCGCAACCATGGCCACCACTGGCGCGGTGGCCGGTGCGCGGCATGCCGCGCACTGGTCGATAAGGTCACGTCAGCCTGTGCCATCGACCGTTGCTCCGGTGGAAGCGGCGGATGCCGGGGCCTGCGCTCCCGCCTGGAGGATCTTCGGCGCGCGATGCGGCAGCCAGTTGAACCAGCGTGAGTAACCGCTGAGCAGGTGAAACAGCAGAAAGCTGCGCAACGGGCGCCAGAACGCCCATGCCGGTGCGGCCGGCTCTGGCGCTATCAGCTTGCAATGCTCGTCAATCAGGTACTGCAGCCGCTGCGTAAGGCAAGACGAGAAATCGACATCGCGGATCACCAGGTTGGCTTCGAGATTGAGAGTCAGGCTCAGCGGGTCGAGGTTGCTGGAGCCCACGGTGCACCAATGGTCATCGACGACCGCAACCTTGCCGTGCAACGGCCTTTCGCCATATTCGTAGATCTGCACCCCCGAATGCTGCAGGTAGCCGTACAGCAGCCGTGCCGCTGTCTTGACGATCGGCATGTCGGGATCGCCCTGCAGGATCAACGTCACATGGACACCCCGGCGCGCGGCCCGGCGTAGCTGGCGCAGCAGCAGGAAACCGGGGAAAAAGTACGCGTTTGCAAGCACCACCCGCTTGCGCGCCGCACGAATGGCCACGCGGTAGTAGCGCTCGATGGCGCTGCGGTGCCGGTGGTTGTCGCGCGTGACGAAGATCACGTCGGCCTTACCCTGCGAACCATCCGGCTGCGGCTGCTGCTCCACCGGCGGGGGCGAGCCGCGGCGCGGGCCGCTCTGGTCGGCAACCTCGCGCACGAAAGCATGGATGTGCGCAACGATCGGACCCCGCACCCGCACCGCATAGTCCTGCTTGCCCTCGGGCCCGAACGCGCGCATATGGTCATTGGAAAAATTGATGCCGCCGACAAAGGCCAGCTGCGCGTCGACCACCACGATCTTGCGGTGCATGCGGCGCAACACGTTGAAACGCGCTCCCAGCACCCGCTTGGCCGGATCGTAGACACGCAGCCGCACGCCCGCCTGTATCAACGGATCGATGAAGCCCGGTGACAGATCGCTGGACCCATAACCATCGACCAGCATGTCGATCCGCACCCCGCGCCGCGCGGCGGCCAGCAAAGCGGCATGCAGCTGGCGACCGATCTCGTCCTCGAACAGGATGAAGGTCTCCAGCAACACCTCGTCGCGCGCCGCCGCGATGGCCTCGAAGACCGCCGGAAAATACGCCTCGCCGTTTTCAAGCAGATCGACCCGGTTGCCACCGGTCCAGCGCGACGTCGGCTTCACAGGTCGATCTCCGCGGCCAGTGGCGCATGGTCCGAAAGGTGCGCCCAGGGCCTGTGCGGCAACACCATGGGCGCATGTGCACCAGCCCCGCGCACATAGATCCGGTCCAGGCGCAGCATTGGCAGGCGTGCCGGGAAAGTGCGCGCCGAGCGCCCGTACACCATCTGGAAGACCTCGTGCAAACCGGCACAACGCTCCAAAATAGCACTGGCACGCGAGCGCCAGTCGTTGAAGTCGCCCGCCACCACCAGTGGCGCACCCGCGGGCACCTCGTCGTTGACCATGGCACACAATATGTCCAGCTGCCGGCGCCGGTGCTCCTCGAGCAGGCCCAGGTGCACACACACTGCGTGCACATCCCCAAACCCCGGCACCGCCAGCGTGCAATGCAGCAGGCCCCGACGCTCCGGGCCACCGACCGAGACATCGCGATTCTGGTGGCGCACGATCGGGTACTTGGACAACAAGGCATTGCCGTGGTGCCCATGCGGATATACCGCATTGCGCCCATACGCGAATTGCGGCCACATCTCGTCAGCCAGGAATTCGTATTGCGGCACCAGGGGCCAATCGGCCGTGCGCCCGGCATGGCCCGCATGGTCGCCCTGCACTTCCTGCAGGAACACCAGATCGGCCCGCACCGCCCGCACCGCGCTACGCAGCTCGGGCAGGATGAAGCGGCGATTGAACAAGCCGAAACCTTTGTGCATGTTCACGGTCAGTACCCGAACCGAGGGCCGGTTTGCGGGTGGCATGGGGGTCCTGTCGTAGTCGAATGTCACAACCACCGTTTCTAACATCCGCTGGCGCGCGCGGCTGTAGGAGAAAGACGCCCATCATCGTCGGCCCGTCGCGTCTGCTGACGCAGCAAGCCCGATGCATCACGAAACGCAGCTGCTTGTCCGCCACGCCGACACCGGTCCGCCGCGCCTGTGCCGCTGGCCATTGCGCCGATGCTCGAAAAACACAGCCAACAGTTTTTCTGGCGCCCGTTGTTACACATGCCGATTGTCGGGGTGCGGTAAATGATGGGATGATCAGAGCTCGGAGCTCGGAGCTTCAAGCTCGGAGCTCGATTCCCGAGGCAGGACAGTCTTGCCTTGCATGTGACGACGGAGGAAGAACGGTATGCGCTGGGGCAAGACGACTTTGCGAAACAGCTTTTTTGGCTGGATCGCCCACCAAGGTACCGCCGAACCCAGTGAACGTCTCGAGGACATTCGCAAGGCGATGCTGCAGTTGCTGGATCAAAGTCCAAACCGCCAGAACAGCGCCATCGAACGCCGTGTCCTGTTTGCCCATAACCTGGATGAACTCTGGTATGCCCGCCCTGACCTGATGACCTGCGTGGCTGCCGCCTGCGGTGAGGCCTTCGCCCGCGACCGCCTGGCCGACATCACCCGCATGTTCGATACCGGCGCCGGCGGCAAACAGCAGCGCGGTCGCAACGGTCCCGGCAAGGCCTGATAGCGCCCCCAGCCCTGGCTGCGCCAGGCCCCCCGAGGGGGTGCGAGGAAACTTGGGAGCGGCCCGGCGCTTCCTCATGAGCGCCCCCAGCCCTGGCTGCGCCAAGCCCCCCGAGGGGGTGCGAGGAAACTTGGGAGCGGCCCGGCGCCGGCACCCGGCGACCGTATCGGTCCGGCAGCTTTCCCCCATCACGCCAATTCGGCACAATAGTGCTCGTAATCGAGCACTGAAAGGGCGTGTATGGCATCCGGAAAAATCCTGGTCGCGCAAGGTGGCGGACCCACGGCGGTGATCAACCAGTCGATGGTGGGCGTGGCGCTGGAGGCGCGGCGCCACCACAATGTGCAACGGGTCTACGGTGCGCGCCATGGCGTGCGGGGCATCGTCGATGAAGACTTTGTCGACCTGACACAGGAGACCAGCCACAACCTCGAACTGGTCGCGGCCACACCCTCATCGGCGCTCGGATCAACGCGCGACAAGCCGGACGCCAAATATTGCCATGCCATCTTCGAGGTGCTTCGCGCGCATGAGATCGAGCATTTTTTCTATATCGGCGGCAACGACTCGTCGGACACGGTACGCATCGTCAGCGAGGAGGCGCGCAAGGCCAACTATCCGCTGCGCACGATCCATATTCCCAAGACGATCGACAACGACCTGGTCGGCAACGACCACACGCCCGGTTTCCCGTCTGCCGCGCGTTTCGTCGCACAGGCCTTCGCCGGCGTGAACCTGGACAACGCAGCCTTGCCCGGCGTCTACGTCGGCGTGGTCATGGGCCGCCACGCCGGCTTCCTCACAGCGGCATCCGCGCTGGGCAAGAAGTTCGAGGACGACGGCCCGCACCTGATCTACCTGCCCGAGCGCGTCTTCGATCTGCAGCAGTTCCTGGCCGACGTCAAGGCCACCTACACGCGTTTCGGTCGCTGCGTCGTGGCGGTCTCCGAGGGTATCCACGACGCCTCGGGCACACCGATGCTGAGCCTGCTGGCCAAGGAACTGGAGCGCGACGCGCACGGCAACGTGCAGCTCTCGGGCACCGGCGCACTGGCCGACCTGCTGTGCGAGGAAATCCGCGGCAAGCTGGGCATCAAACGGGTGCGCGGCGATACCTTTGGCTACTTGCAGCGCTCCTTCATCGGCTGCGTATCCGACGTGGACCAGCGCGAGGCGCGCGAAGTCGGCGAGAAGGCGGTGCAGTTTGCGATGTGGGGCACGCGCGACGGCTCGGTTGCGATCCGGCGCACCGGTTTTTATTCGGTGGACTACGAATTGCTCGACCTGGCAATGGTGGCGGGCAAGACGCGGGTCATGGAGGACGTGTTCATTGCAGACAACGGCACCGACGTGACCGATGCATTCCGGCTCTACCTGCGCCCGCTGCTGGGTTCCGGCATGCCCGACGCGTTCCGGCTGCGCGCAGCGCCGGTGCCACGGCGCAGCAACAGCTGAGCCTCCAAGCCGCCGATGTTCATCGCCTCCAAGCTGCTGGCGTTCGCGATCGAGCCGCTGTTCTGGGTACTGATACTGCTGGCGACGGGTCTGTGTCTGTCGTCATGGCGCTGGCCGCGCTTGGGCCGCACGCTGAACTGGATGGCACTGCTGGCGCTGGTGGCCGCGTGCTGGACCTCCGGCTCGGAGGCGCTGGTGCGCGCGCTGGAGTCGCGCCACCCGCAGCCAGCGGCGATCGACCTGCGCCAGCAAGTCGGCATCGTGGTGATGGGCGGCGCCTTGTCCAGCCCCGAGTTGTGGCACAGCCACCGCCAAGTCGGGCTGAACGCGCAGGCCGAACGCATGACCGAGGCCGTGGCACTGATGCGCCAGTACCCGCATCTGCGGTTGTTGTTCACCGGCGGCATTGCCACCGTATCGGTCGTCGGTGCGACCGAGGCCGAGCGGGCCCGGGTTTTCTTCGAGGCCATGGGCGTGGACCCGGCGCGCGTGGTGTACGAGAGCCAATCGCGCAACACCTATGAAAACGCGCTCTACAGCGCCCGCCTGCCAGGCGTGGACCAGCGGCAGTCCTGGTTGCTGCTGACGTCGGCATTTCACATGCCCCGCTCGATGGGCGTGTTCCGCAAGGTAGGATGGAACGTGACGCCGTGGCCTGTCGACTACCGCACCGTCGCACACGACAGCTGGTTCGACTTCTCGCTGCACGCAGGGCCAGGATTCTGGAACCTGGCCGTGCATGAATGGCTGGGCATCGCGGCCTACCGGATGGCGGGCTGGATCTAGGCGCGCCCCACGCCTGCGGGCTCAGTCGTAGACCGAATCGGCGATCTGCTCGGGAGTCTGCCGGGTCGCCAGCACCTTGTCGATGCGCCGCCCGTCGAGGTCGATCACCTCGAAGCTCCAGCCGGCGCACTCGATGCGTTCACCCTCCACCGGCAAGCTGCCGGACACCGCCATCAACAACCCGGCAACGGTGTTGTAGCGGCCGCGCTCCTCGTCGGGCAGGTTCTCGATATCCAGCCGCGACTTGAACTCGCCCACCGGCATTGCGCCATCGATCAGCCAGGAACCGTCGTCGCGGGGCGTAGCCCAGGCATCGACCGGGGTATAGGGCTGCAATTCGCCGGTGATCGCCTCCAGCATGTCGTTGGGGGTGATCAGGCCTTGCACTTCGCCATACTCGTCGACCACCAGCACCATGCGCGCGGTCTTGGTGCGGAACTGCTCGAGCAACTCCATGCCCGACAACGTCTCGGGCACGAACACCGGCGCATGGACATGCCCTTCGATCGGACCGGCGTGTTGCGACCCGAGCTCGATCAACCGGCCCAGGCTGATCGTGCCCACCACGTTCTCCAGCGAACCGCGGCACACCGGATACCAGGAGAACGCGCGCTTGGCGCCGCCCTCGCGCAGCTGTTCCAGGATCTCGCTG
The DNA here is from genome assembly GCA_964483855.1 of uncultured Rhodoferax sp. Classification (GTDB taxonomy): domain Bacteria; phylum Pseudomonadota; class Gammaproteobacteria; order Burkholderiales; family Burkholderiaceae_C; genus CAISIP01. The sequence goes on along the minus strand of CAZADK010000143.1, from coordinate 2,567 downwards.
GGCGACTGGCTGGCATCAAGCCACATGATGTCCGAGCGCGGCAGCATCATCGAGGTCAAGGGCCTGTCGTCGAGCAGGAACACGTTCTGCACCATCTGGCGTTCCTGCTCCTCGATCACGCCCGCATCGACGCCTTCCTCCAGGCTGGCGCTGATCTCGGCCTCGGTCACCGCGCGGCTGCCTTCGTTGTCGATCCGCAGCAGCTTCAATGTGCCATGCGTGCAGGCCGACAGCAGCCAGACGAATGGCTTGGCCATGCTGGCCACCCAGGTCATCGGGAGCGCGATCACGCGCGACACCTGCTCGGGATACAGCTGGCCAATACGTTTGGGCACCAGTTCACCGAACACGATGGTGGTGAAGGTGATGATGGTCACGACCAGTGCGGTTGCGGTGATATCGGCCACGTTATCCGAGATGCCCATGGCCTGGATCCGCAGGGACAGGCCGCCGCTGAACGCCGCCTCGCCGATGATGCCGTTGAGCACGCCGATCGAGGTGATCCCGACCTGCACCGAGGACAGGAAACGCGTCGGGTTCTCCAGCAACACCAGCGCTGCGTGGGCACCCCTGTCGCCATCGTCGGCCATGCTGGCCAGCCGCGCCTTGCGGCTCGCCGTCAATGCCAGTTCCGACATGGCAAAAGCGCCGTTGAGCAGGGTCAACAGCGCGATCAGCAAGGCATCCATGGAACCGGCATCACAATGAGCACCATGGCACTTTACCTGATCGGCGATGTACAGGGCTGCGACGACGAACTGGGGCGGCTGCTCGCGGCGATCGATTTTTCACCCAGCCGCGACCGTCTGGTGCTGCTGGGCGACCTGGTCAACCGGGGCCCCGACTCGCTCGGCGTATTGCGCCGGGTCATGCGCATGGACGGCGCCGCGCGCTGCGTGCTGGGCAACCATGACATGCACCTGCTGGCGATCGCCCATGGCGTGCGGCCGCCCCACCGCAAGGACACGGTGAGCGCCGTGTTGCATGCGCCCGACCGAGCTGCATTGCTGGGCTGGCTGCGCGCCCAGCCGCTGGCTTTGCTCGACAACGTTCAGGGGCATGACCTGTTGATGGTGCACGCCGGCGTATTGCCCTCGTGGACCGCGCATCAGACACAGGACTTGGCGCAGGAAGTGGCACGGATGATGGAGAGCGACGCATTCGAGCCCTTCCTGCACCAGATGTACAGCGACACGCCCGACCGCTGGTCGGAGCAGCTGCGCGGTGTTGCGCGCTGGCGCGTCATCATCAATGTGCTGACGCGGCTGCGATTCTGTACCGAGGACGACCGGATGGAGTTCAAGACCAAGGACGGCGCCGCTGCCGCGCCATCCGGATTCCGGCCCTGGTTCGACGTTCCCGGGCGTCGCAGCGCGCAAGCCACGGTGGCATTCGGCCATTGGTCGACACTGGGCTGGCTGGAGCGCTCCGATGTGATTTCGCTGGACACCGGCTGTGTCTGGGGCGGACAACTCAGTGCGGCACGTATCGATGCGGATGCCGGTTGCGGCCGGCTGCGCACGACGCTGTTGCAGGTGCCCTGCGCACAGGCGCAACGGCCTGGACACTGAGGGTGCCGCGCGCCGGATCAGGACAACTGGTCTGACATGGCCGGCAACTCGGGCTTGAACAACGCGGCAACGCGCCGCTTGGGCTTGATGTTGGCCGAGATGCCGCGCGCCGGACGTGGCCCGGACGCCTCCCAGGATGGCGTCTCCTCGCGGGTGTCCGGTTCTTCGTAGGGCTTGTCGAAGAACGGGTCGCGCGACAACGGTGGCGGGCGCACCAGCGGATCACGCCGCGCGCCACGTTCGCGCCGCTCGCCATCACCACCCGCGCTACCCGCGCGCGATGCACGCCCACCGGCGCGCGGTTCGGCCGGCACGTCTTCGCCGGCATACAGACGACGGCCATCGTTGATACGCCCCTGGCGGCGGATATCGGGGCTGTCCTCGTCGAATTCGATCGGCTCGATCTCCAGCTTGGCTTTGAGCAGCTTCTCCAGATCGACCACCAGTCGCGCGTCGCTGCGGGTCACGAAAGTCACCGCCAGGCCGGATGCGCCTGCCCGCCCGGTACGCCCGATGCGATGAATGTAGTCTTCGGCGTTGAACGGAACGTCGAAGTTGAACACGGCTGGCACGTCCTTGATGTCGAGCCCGCGGGCTGCGACGTCGGTGCACACCAGCAGGTCGACCTCGCCCTTCTTGAACGCGTCCAGCGCCTTGAGCCGCTCGTCCTGGCTCTTGTCGCCATGCAATGCCGTCGTCTTGAGGCCTTCGCGTTCAAGTGAACGGGCAAGCCTTGCGCAACCGAGCTTGCTGTTGACAAACACGAAGGCCTGCCGAGCCTCGTGCCGACGCAGCAACTGGTGCAAGGCGCGCCGCTTGTCGTCGTCGCCGACGCTGTAGAAATGCTGCTCCACCGTCGAGGCCGCTGCGTTCGGGCGCGCCACCTCGATCGTGACCGGGTCTTGCAGATAACTGTTGGCCAGGCGCTTGATCTCCGGCGAGAACGTGGCCGAAAACAGCAAGGTCGTGCGTTGCTTGGGCAGATAACTCAGGATT
>CAZADK010000142.1:7567-8737 GCA_964483855.1 uncultured Rhodoferax sp. | reverse complement strand
GCCCCTGGTCTGCCTTCGCACGCACGGCCGCCAATTGCTGCTCGTCGTCATAGAAGCGCCGGCCAAAGCCGGCTCGGCCGGCGCTTCTATGACGACGAGCAGCAACTGGCGGCCGTGCGTGCGAAGGCAGACCAGGGGCTGGATGCCGACGCGGCGATGGCGCTCGGCCTGGTCACCCGCAACCCGGACGACATCTACTGGGGCGATGAGGTGCGCATCGCCGTCGAGGAGCGGGTCGCGATGTCGCCGGACGCCCTCACCGGCATGGAGGCGAACCTGCGTTTCAACGGCACCGAGAACATGGTGACCCGGGTGTTCGGCCGCCTGACGGCCTGGCAGAACTGGATCTTCCAGCGGCCCAACGCGGTCGGTGAAAAAGGTGCGCTCAAGGTTTACGGCACCGGCGAAAAGTCCGCGTTCGACTGGCACCGGGTCTGAGCACCTGGATGGATGGAAGTTGTGTGGTGCGAAACCGGGTGGCGCGCCGCAACCGTAGTTTTTATCTCCCCCGCGCAACCGCATGAACGGAGGTCGCATGTCTGCCATCAACTACAGTGAAAAAATCCCGAACAACGTCAATCTGGGCGAGGACCGCGCGCTGCAGCGTGCACTCGAGCAGTGGCAACCCAACTTCGTGAACTGGTGGGACGAAGCCGGTCCGGAACAATCCCGTGACATGGAAGTCTATTTGCGTACCGCGGTCAGCGTGGACCCGCAGGGCTGGGCTGAATTCGGCCACGTGAAGATGCGCGACTACCGCTGGGGCATCTTCCTCGGTCCGGGCACCGCCGATCGCGAGATCCACTTCGGCGACCACAAGGGGGAGAAGGCCTGGAGCGACGTGCCGGGCGAACACCGCGCCAACCTGCGCCGCATCATCGTCTCGCAAGGCGACACCGAGCCGGCATCGGTGGAGCAGCAACGCCACCTGGGCCAGACGGCGCCCAGCATGTACGACCTGCGCAACCTGTTCCAGGTCAACGTCGAGGAAGGCCGCCACCTGTGGGCGATGGTCTACCTGCTGCACAAGCATTTCGGCCGCGACGGACGCGAGGAGGCCGAGGCGTTGCTCGAGCGGCGCAGTGGCGACGAGAACAACCCGCGTATCCTGGGCGCATTCAACGAGGCCACGCCGGACTGGCTGAGCTTCTTCATGTTCACCTACTTCAC
>CAZADK010000142.1:0-7557 GCA_964483855.1 uncultured Rhodoferax sp. | reverse complement strand
GCTCTGCGCGCTGGCCGAAAGCGCGTTCGATCCGCTGGCGCGCACGACCAAGTTCATGTTGACCGAAGAGGCGCACCACATGTTCGTCGGCGAGTCCGGCGTGTCGCGCATCATCCAGCGTACGGCCGCGGCGATCAACGAGCTCAAGACCGACGACGTGGGCAAACTGCGCGCGGCCGGCGTGATCGATCTGCCGACGATCCAGCGCTACATCAACTTCCACTTCAGTGTCACGATCGACCTGTTCGGCGCCGACGAGTCGAGCAACGCCGCCACCTTCTACAGCTCCGGTCTCAAGGGTCGCTTCGAGGAAGGCAAGCGCGACGACGACCATGTGCTCAAGGGCCAGACCTACAAGGTGCTCGAGGCCAAGGAGGGCAAGCTGTTCGAGAAGGAGGTGCCGATGCTCAATGCGCTCAACGAAGTGCTGCGCGACGACTACATCAAGGATTCGGTGGCCGGCGTCAACCGCTGGAACAAGGTGCTCGACAAAGCCGGCCTGCCGCACCGCCTGAGCGTGCCGCACAAGGCCTTTCACCGCAATATCGGCGCGTTGTCGGGCGTCAAGGTCTCGCCGGACGGGCGGGTGGTGAGCGAGGCGGAATGGAAGGCCAAGGTCGACGAATGGTTGCCCAGCGCCGATGACCGGGCTTTCGTTGCCAGCCTGATGGGGCGGGTGGTCGAGCCGGGCAAGTTCGCGAACTGGATCGCGCCGCCAGTCATCGGCATCAACCGCCAGCCGGTGGATTTTGAATACGTGCGGTTTGCCTGAAGCAGCCCCGCAACCAGTGGACGGGGACAGCGATATGGGTGCATCCGATTCGGCGGTGATCAAGCAGCATCTGATCGACCCGGAGATCTGCATCCGCTGCAACACCTGCGAAGCGACCTGCCCCGTGGGGGCGATCACGCACGACGACCGCAACTACGTGGTCGATGCGTCCAGGTGCAATCTGTGCATGGATTGCATCGCGCCATGCCCGACCGGTTCGATCGACAACTGGCGCAACATGCCACGCGTGATCGCTTATCCGGTGGCCGAGCAGATGTTGTGGGACGAGTTGCCGCCTGAACTCACGCCCCTGCAATTGGCCGACGCGGGCGTGTCCGCCGACGCGATGGCGGCCCAGACGCCACCTGTGTCGTTACCGGCCTCGGCTGCGCAACCCGACGCCGGCGCGGTGGTGTTTCGCGGGGCCGATTACGGCGCCAGCGTGCCGCCGTGGTCGGCGGCACACGCGTACACCAACCTGTACGGCCCCAAGGCGCAGATAAAGTCTGTCACCGCGACTGTGACCGGCAATGTCCGCGTCACCGAGGTCGGCCGTGAATACGATACCCACCACATCGTGCTCGATTTCGGCGCGATGCCGTTCCCGGTGCTCGAAGGCCAGTCGATCGGCATCGTGCCGCCGGGGCATGATGCCCATGGCCGGGTTCACCATCCGCGCCAGTATTCCATCGCCAGCCCGCGCAACGGCGAGCGTCCCGGCTACAACAACCTGTCTCTGACGATCAAGCGGGTGCTGGCTGACCACCAGGGCCGGCCGGTGCGTGGCGCGGCGTCAAATTACATGTGCGACCTCAAGGTGGGCGACACGGTGCAGGTGACCGGGCCGTTCGGCGCCAGCTTCCTGATGCCCAACCATCCGCGCAGCAATATCGTCATGATCTGCACCGGCACCGGCAGCGCGCCGATGCGCGCGATGACCGAATGGCGACGCCGGTTGCGTGCCTCGGCCAAATTCGAGGGTGGCAAGCTGATGTTGTTCTTCGGCGCGCGGACCCAGCAGGAATTGCCGTATTTCGGGCCGTTGCAGAACCTGCCGCGGGATTTCATCGACACCAACTTCGCGTTCTCGCGCGCAACCGATGGCCCCAGACGGTATGTGCAGGACGTCATGCGCGAACGTGCTGCCGATCTCGCACCCCTGCTCGCCGATCACAACACCTTCATTTACGTGTGTGGCCTCAAGAGCATGGAAGAGGGTGTCGTGCTGGCCTTGCGCGACGTGGCGCGTGATGCTGGGCAGGACTGGGAGTCACTCGCCGTCAGATTCCAGTCACAGGGACGTCTGCACCTCGAAACCTATTGAGATCGCGCCGGCGGTTTACCGGGTCGGCACCGCACCCAGGCCCGGCCACCAGTTGGGCTCGGTTCCTTCTGCCGGCGGCGGTGCGATGGCATACGTTACCCAGACAGCCGCGGAACCCAGCGCAATGGCGAGCACGACAACCACCGCGGCCATTGGCGCCTTGATGCGTGGTGCGTGCCAACGGCGAGGGCCGTCCGCCATATCAATGCCGCCCGGCCGTTCCGAAGGGACTGACGGCCACCGTGGGGGCAGTTTCATCCTAGCCCCCCACGCGCAACTGGTTGTCCACCGCCGTCACACCCGATACGGCCAGTGCCTTGGCGGCGGCACGTTCGCGTGCCACATCGGTCGGTGCGCTGCCCATGAGCACAACCTTGCCATCCGTGGTGTCCACATTGATCTTCAGGGCACTGAGTTCAGGGTCGCGCGCCAGATCGGCGTTGATCTGTGTCGTGATCGCTGCGTCTCGGGCCTTGGCGGCTGCGCTGTCCATGGCGGTTGCCGCGCCGTCCTTGGCAGCCTCGACGCCCTGTTTCACCTGGACGCCAACCGCGTCGGCTTTTTTTTCCGCTGCGTTGATGGTTGCATCGACTTTCTGGCCGGCAGTTTGATCGGGCTGTTTGTTGTCGCAGGCTGCCAGTGCCAGGAAGGCGGCGCAGGCGGCGGCAGTCATCGTGAGACGAATCGGTGTGGTTGGCATGTTTTTCCTCCTTGAACGGCCGATGTGTGCGGCGTGGCTGAGGAGTGTCTCGAATCGTGGCCGCGCCGCCCATAGGCGACCGCCGGATCCTGTTGTGGGAAATGTCCGACGCCGCTGGCGCTGCACGCCTGCTTCAGGCGCGTTCTCTCTTGTGCCGGTACATCGCGGCGTCGCTGCGATGCGTCAGGCTCTCGACCGTGTCGCCGGGTTCGGCAGTGGCAACACCCACGCTGATGCCCGCTTGTAATCCAGCGGCGATCGAGGACCAGTCGAAAGCCAGCACGGCTTGCGCAATGCGTTCGCAGACCCGGCGTGCGACCGCCGGCTCCACGTTCTTGAACACGATGACGAATTCGTCGCCGGCCAGTCTCGCCGCCATGTCGCCTTCGCGGACATATGAGCGCAGGATCTGGGCAATGCACCTGAGCACTTTGTCTCCAACCTGGTGCGAGAAGTGGTCGTTGATCTGCTTGAACTTGTCGACATCGATCAGCGCCACGCATGGCGGCAGGCCACGCTCCGATCCGCCGCGCAGCAGCTCGGCGGCATAGAGTTCGAAATTGCGGCGGTTGGGAATGCCGGTCAGCGTGTCTTCGAGCGAGAGTTTTTCCAGCTGGCGTGAGGTGATCTCGAGTAGCTGCACATGCTGCTGCCGCTGGCGCAGATCGACCTGCCATTCGATCACTTTCTCGCGCGTCTCCAGGCCATCGGTGCGGATCAGCTGCTCACGCAGGCGCAGCCGGCGCAATTCGTCCAGTGCCAGTCCGTTATGACCCTGCGCCACATGGAGTTGCGAGGCCAGCAGATGGCCCAGGCAAGCCAGTTGCTCGTGTTCCACCTCGACCGCGATCTCGATCATGCGGGCAGCATGGGGCATGGCCGCGACCCAGTCGTGCTGGACCCAGGCGATCTCGGCCCGCACCCAGCTCTCGAGTGCCGACAGCCAGGTTACGGTCTGGTATCGCGCCGCCCATTGTGCGAGCACCTCCACATCCAGCCGGGCCTGGCCGATACGTCCGTGCCATATCTGCTCCAGACACAGTCCGAATTGCAGTACGGCCTCGGTCGTGATGTGGGTGCCCGGCGAAGCGTGGCCGGCGTCGCCGTGCGCGATGCGCGCGATGATGGATTCGCGCCGCGCGCGAAGCTGGTCCAGGGCCGGAAACACACCGACGTAATAGCGTTCATGCAGGATACGGACCAGTTCTGTCCACCACTGGTTCACCCGCGGCTGGAAGATGCTCATCGCCGGTTGAGCGCGCTCGGCGATCTGGATCGCGGTCTGCAGCGCCTGTTCGGCCTTTTCGAAACCGCTGCTCCAGAAATAGGCCACGCCCAGCGCGTTGAACGACAACACGCTGTGTTCGTCGTTTTCCAGGAACTGACTCAGCCGCACGCTGAGCAAGGCGGCCTCGATCGCCTCCTCGTTGCGCCCGAGTGTGACCGACACGATCGCATGCGTCGTCAGTGCCATCACCTCGCCCGAGGTGTCGCCGAGCAGCTGGAACTGGTGTGCGGCACGTTGACTGGCCCGGTGCGCACGCCGGTAACGCGACAACATGCGGTCGCAATGCGCCAGGCAGAGCAGCGCCTTGGCCTCGTAACGCGGGTTCGACAGGCCTTCGGCGGCCTTGAGCACTTTGAGCGAGATGTCGCGGCCGGCTGCCACGTCGCCTTGGTCCAGCGCGGCGTGGGCATCGCGCAGCAAGGCCTCCAGTCCATCGTTGCGGCGCGGCTGGGGCGGATGGGACATGGCTCGATTTTGCGCCAAGGTGGATGCGTTGCTGCCACACAACGGCATCATGGCCCGGCGCGGCGCACGGACATCCGTGGCCGGCCTACACTGACCGCGATGACTGCAACGAGACAGACATGGCCGGGACCCGACCCTGCCCCGGCATGAACTGGGGCGCGGCCGCGCTGGGCACGCTGGCGCTGGTGGCGGCATTGGTTGGCGTCGCCTTGGCGGGTCTGTGGTGGGGCCAGGAAAAGCTGCTGTTCCTGCCCACCGTGTTGCCAGCGGACCGGGCTCTGGCCCATGCCGACGACATCCACGAGACACGTATCGTGGTGCCGGGTGCGCAGTTGTCGGCTTTGCACCTGCGACTGCCCGACCCCAGGGGCGTGGTGTTCTTCCTGCATGGCAATGCCGGTAACCTCGAGAGCTGGTTCGTCAAACCGGAGTATTACCGTCGGGCGAACTACGACCTGTTCATGATCGACTACCGCGGTTATGGCAAGAGTAGCGGTTCGATCGACAGCGAAGCGCAACTACACGCCGATGTGCGGGTGGCCTGGGACAGCATCGCGGCGCGTTATGCCGGGCGCAAACGGGTGATCTACGGGCGCTCGCTGGGCTCGGGGCTGGCGGCTCGGCTGGCGGCGGACCTGCCCGGTGACGACGCACCGGACCTGACGGTGCTGGTGTCGCCCTACAGCAGCGTTGTGGCACTCACTGCGCAGCATTACCCATGGGTACCGGAACGACTGCTGCGTTATCCCCTGCGCACCGATGCGCTGATCGACCGGATTCCGAACCGCGTTCTCCTCATCCACGGCGAGCAGGATGCGCTGATCGGGCCGGCGCACAGCCAGGCGCTCAAGGCATTGGCGCCGCGTGCGGAGCTGCTGCTGATACCGGGAGCCGGGCATAACGACCTGCAGGAGTTTGCGGCCTATCTGGATGGCCTGGCGCGCACGCTGGGCGCGTTGTAGGTATCTCTGCCCGTCCTGGCGCCGTCCGCGTGCTTCAACCCGTGCTCTCGATCAGTCGGGTCGGGGCGTCCACCGGCGCTAATATGGCGGCTGTGTAATGCCCCTCTGAAAAAGCAACAGGAGACAGCATGATCCAGTCCGATATCGCGATTGCACAGGCCGCCACGCTCAGGCCAGTGCTGCAAATGGCGCAGGAGCGCCTGGGCATTCCGCCCGAGGCGCTGGAGCCTTATGGACACTACAAGGCCAAGATCGACCTGGCCTGGTTGCAGAAACAGACCGGGCCGGATGGCAAGCTGGTGCTGGTCACCGCCATCAGCCCCACTCCGGCGGGTGAGGGCAAGACCACGACCACGGTGGGGCTCGGCGATGCCTTGAACCGGATCGGCAAACGGACCGTGATCGCGCTGCGCGAGCCGTCACTGGGGCCGGTGTTCGGCATGAAGGGTGGCGCTGCCGGCGGAGGGTATGCACAGGTCGTCCCGATGGAGGACATCAACCTGCATTTCACCGGCGACTTCAATGCGATCGCGTTGGCGCACAACCTGCTTGCGGCGTTGATGGATAACCATATCCACCATGGCAATACGCTGGGATTCGACGTGCGGCGTATCGTGTGGCGCCGGGTCATGGACATGAACGACCGCGCCTTGCGCTCCACCGTGGTGTCGCTCGGCGGGCCGGGCAACGGCTTTCCGCGCGAGGATGGTTTCGATATCGTCGTTGCGTCCGAGGTGATGGCGATCTTCTGCCTGGCCACGTCCCGCAAGGATCTCAAGGAGCGCATGGGCAACATCATCGTGGGTTACACGCGCGACCAAGCACCGATCCGCGCGCGTGACCTGCAGGCGCACGGCGCGATGGCTGCGCTACTCAAGGATGCGATCAAGCCCAACCTGGTGCAGACACTGGAGAACAACCCGGCCATCATCCATGGTGGCCCGTTCGCCAACATCGCGCATGGCTGCAACACGGTGACTGCGACAAAGGCCGCACTCAAGCTGGGCGAATACGTGGTCACCGAAGCCGGTTTCGGCGCCGACCTGGGGGCCGAGAAATTCATCGACATCAAGTGCCGCAAGGCCGGCCTGCGTCCCGATGCCGCGGTCGTCGTGGCCACTCTGCGCGCGCTCAAACACCACGGCGGCGTCGAGGCGAAGGAGCTCAACACGCCCAACCTGGCCGCGCTGCAAAAGGGCATCGCCAACCTGGAGCGGCATGTCGACAACATCCGGCACCACTACGGATTGCCGTGTGTCGTGTCCATCAACCATTTCACCGCCGACACCCGAGAGGAACTCGACCTGCTGCGCCGGGAGATGAACCGGCAGGGCGTTCCGGTCGTGGTCGCGCGGCACTGGTCGGAAGGTTCGCGCGGCGCCGAGGACCTGGCACGTGAAGTGGTGCGGCTGGCCGAAGGCGGCACTGCCAGCATGAAGCTGGTCTATCCGGACGAAGCGAGCCTGTGGGACAAGATGAAGGCGATTGCCACGACGATCTACGGCGCCTCGGACATCTCGGCCGATTCGGCGGTGCGGGCGAAGATCGCGAAGCTGCAGGCCGACGGGTTCGGCCATTACCCGGTGTGTGTGGCCAAGACGCAATACTCGTTCTCGACCGATCCGAAGTTGCGTGGTGCTCCGAGCGGGCATATGGTCAATATCCGCGAGGTACGGCTGGCCGCCGGGGCCGAGTTTGTCGTGATGATCTGCGGCGACATCATGACCATGCCCGGGCTGCCCCGGGAGCCGGCGTCGGCGCGGATCGACATCGACGACGATGGCCGGATATCCGGCCTGTTCTGATCGCTGATCGCGCGACTTTGGCTGCAGCCGCTGCGTGGGGATGAATTTGGCGATGACAGCGGCCACGTCGACACCAGCGCCGTTTCGACCTGTGCTGGGCACCACCGTTGTCACGCTCGAGCATGCCGTTGCAGCGCCGTTCGCAACCCGCCAGCTGGCATGGATGCGTACTCCAACATCCTCGCCGCGTTGATCGAGCGTCGCCATTCGGGCCGCGGGCGGCATATCGACCTGTCCATGC
>CAZADK010000141.1:7918-8780 GCA_964483855.1 uncultured Rhodoferax sp. | reverse complement strand
CGCCAGGCCCCCCGAGGGGGTGCGAGGAAACTTGGGAGCGGCCCGGCCTTTCCTCATGAACGCGCTGCAGTTGGCGCTGCTGGGAGCGGACATGCACAGTTTCATGGCGTTGGACTTTGGCACTCGGCGCACTGGCGTCGCTTATGGTTCTCGGCTGCTGGGCCAGGCGCGGCCGCTGGCCACGATTCACGCGCGCGAGGCGCAGCAGCGGCTGGATCTGGTCGGCAGGCAGATCGCAGAATGGCAGCCGCAGGCCCTGGTGGTCGGTATTCCGCTGCATCCCGACGGGGCGGAACACGAAAACACCCTGTTGGCGCGCAAGTTTGCCCGCACGTTGCGCAACCGATTCAAGTTGCCGGTATTCGAGGTCGATGAGCGTTACAGCACGACCGAAGCCCTGGCCGACGGCGCGAGGGATACCGATGCCGGCGCGGCGTGCGTCATTCTCGAACAGTTTTTGCGCAGTCTCGCATGAGCACCGGATCGACCGCCGACGACACGGCTGCTCACGCCGCCGAGGCTGTGCGCGACGTACCTTCGTTGGTGCAGGCGCTGGCGCGCGGTGTGGGTGCCTTGTGCCGGCCAGGCAGTCGGCTGGTCGGCATTGCCACCGGCGGTGCCTGGTTGGCCGAGCGATTGCAGGCCGAGCTGGGCCTGCCCGGCGAACACGGTGTGTTGTCATCGGCGATGCACCGCGACGATTTTGCCCAGCGCGGGCTGTCGGCACGTGAGCCCACGCGGCTGGGTTTCGATGTCAACGGCGCGCACGTCATCGTCATCGACGATGTGCTCTACACCGGGCGCACGATCCGCGCGGTCGTCAACGAGTTGTACGATTATGGCCGGCCAGCCAGCGTCAGCC
>CAZADK010000141.1:0-7908 GCA_964483855.1 uncultured Rhodoferax sp. | reverse complement strand
CGTCAGCCTGGCGGTGCTGATCGACCGCAATGGCCGCGAATTGCCGATACAGGCCGACTTCGCGGCGGCCCGGGTCGAGTTGCCCGTCGACAAGCGGGTGGCGCTGCGCCGCGACACGGCCGGCGTATTGTCGGTCGTGATCGACGGTCTGCCAGCATGACCGTTGGATGGCGGCCCAGCCGACGAGCCGACTAGAACCCGAAAGAGCGCAGCGTGTTGTACCGACGCAATCCCCAGCTCAACAAGAATGGCGAACTGGTCCATCTGTTGTCGATCGAAGGCCTGCCAGCCAGCATCCTGCGCCAGTTGCTGGACACAGCCGAGAGTTTTGTCAGCGTCAACGACCGCGAGGTGAAGAAGGTGCCGCTGCTGCGCGGGCGCAGCGTGTTCAACCTGTTCTTCGAGAACTCCACCCGCACCCGGACCACGTTCGAGATCGCGGCCAAGCGCCTGAGCGCCGACGTCATCAACCTGGACATCGCGCGTTCGTCCGCGTCCAAGGGTGAGTCGCTGCTCGACACCATCGCCAACCTCAGCGCGATGGCGGCCGACATCTTCGTCGTGCGCCACGGCGAATCAGGCGCGCCCTACCTGATCGCCAAACACGTGGCGCCGCACGTGCATGTGATCAACGCCGGCGACGGCCGCCATGCGCACCCCACGCAGGGCCTGCTGGACATGTTCACGATCCGCCATTACAAGAAGGATTTCTCCAATCTGACAGTGGCCATCGTCGGCGACGTGCTGCACTCGCGCGTTGCGCGCTCCGACATCCATGGCCTGACCACGCTGGGCGCGGCCGAGGTGCGCGTGGTCGGCCCCAAGACCCTGGTGCCGTCGGATCTGGCGCAAATGGGTGTGCGCGTATGCCACAACCTGAAGGAAGGCATCCGCGACTGCGACGTCATCATCACGCTGCGGCTGCAGAACGAACGCATGAGTGGTGCCTTGTTGCCCTCGGCGCAGGAGTACTCCATGAGTTATGGCCTGTCGCGCGAGGTGCTGCAACTGGCCAAGCCCGACGCGATCGTGATGCATCCAGGGCCGATCAACCGCGGCGTCGAGATCGACTCCGCCGTGGTGGACGGCGTGCAAAGCGTGATCCTGCCGCAGGTGACGTTCGGCATCGCGGTGCGCATGGCGGTCATGAGCCTGGTCGCGGGAAACGACGCAAATTGAGGCGCGCGCAGTCATGAAGATACTGATCCAGGGTGGCCGAGTCATCGACCCCGCGAGCGGACTCGACCGCTTCAGCGACGTGGCGGTGGCTGCAGGCCGCGTCGTGGCCATCGGCGGCGCGCCGGCGGATTTTCATGCCAACAAGACCATCGACGCCACCGGTTGCGTCGTCGCGCCGGGTCTGGTCGACCTGGCCGTGCGGCTGCGCGAGCCCGGCCATGAACACGCTCGCATGCTGCAGTCGGAGATGGCGGCGGCAGTGGCCGGCGGCGTGACCAGTCTGGTCTGTCCACCCGACACCGATCCAGTGCTCGACGAGCCCGGCCTGGTCGAGATGCTGCGTTTTCGCTCGGAGAAGCTGCACCAGTGCCGGGTGTTCCCGCTCGGCGCCTTGACGCGCGGCTTGCGCGGTGAGGTGCTGACCGAGATGGTGTCGCTGACCCAGGCCGGTTGTATCGGTTTCGGACAGGCCGACGTGCCCCTGCCCACGCTGCAGATCTTGTTGCGCGCGCTGCAATATGCCAGCACCTTCGGCTACACAGTGTGGCTCAGGCCGCAGGACCGAGATCTGGGCACCGGTGTTGTTGCCAGCGGACCGTTGGCAACCCGCATGGGTTTGTCCGGGGTCCCGGTGGCGGCCGAGACGATCGCAATCTTCAGCATCGTCGAGTTGATGCGCTCGGCCGGTGCGCGGGTGCACCTGTGCCGCATCAGCAGCGCGGCCGGGCTGGAACTGGTGCGCAAGGCCAAGGCCGAGGGCCTGCCGCTCACCTGCGACGTCAGTATCCACTCGCTGCACCTGATCGACACCGACATCGGTTATTTCGACAGCCGCTCGCACCTCAAGCCGCCGCTGCGCCAGCAACGCGACCGCGACGCGATCGGCCGCGCGTTGGCCGACGGCACCATCGACGCGCTGGTGTCGGACCACAGTCCGGTCGACGAGGACCAGAAGACGCTGCCGTTTGCCGAAAGCGAGGCTGGGGCCAGCGCAGTGGAACTGCTGCTGGGCATGGCACTGCAGTGGGCTGAAGCAGGCGGCGTCGAACTGCGTCGCGCGCTGCAGGTGCTCACCAGCGCGCCGGCCGATATCGTGGCCGGTGGCCAGGATGCCGCGCGCGGTGGCGCCGGTCGCCTGTCGGTGGGCGGTGTGGCCGACCTGTGTGTCTACGACCCGCAGGCCGAATGGGTCATCGGCGCAGACACCTTGCGCAGCCAGGGAAAGCACACGCCGTTCTCGGGCTACGCCATGCGCTCGAAGGTGCGTTGCACCATCGTGGGCGGGTATCTCGCTTTCGAAGCGTGAGGTCGCTCAGCGCCGCCTGGCGCGCCTGGCGGGTGCTGGCCCATCTGCTGAGCGGCCTGGTCACCATCGTCTGGCAGTTTCCCCGCCTGACGCCCGCCGAGCGCGACCAGCGGGTGCAGGCCTGGTCGTCGGCCATGCTGCTGCGGCTGGGGGTGACGCTCGAAGTCCGCGGTACGCCGCCCGCGATCGGGCCGATGCTGCTGGTGTGCAACCATGTGTCCTGGCTCGACATCACCGTGCTGCATGCGGCCCACCACTGCCGCTTCGTCTCCAAGGCCGACGTCGGCCGCTGGCCGATCGTGGGCCGGCTGGCTACCGGCGTCGGCACGCTGTTTATCGAACGGGCGTCGCGCCGTGACGCAATGCGGGTGGTGCACGACATGGTGCAGGCGCTGCGCAACGACGACATCCTGATGGTGTTTCCCGAAGGCACGACCGGGGATGGAGCCGCGTTGCTGCCGTTCCATGCCAACCTGATCCAGGCTGCGCTCTCCGCGCCCGCGCCGGTGCAGCCGGTGGCGCTGCGGTATCTCGACCCGCAGGGCAACACCAGCCAGGCTGCCAGCTACATCGGCGACGAGTCGCTGCTGGGTTCGATCTGGCGCCTGCTGCAGGCCCGGGGGCTGCGCGCCGTCGTGTGTTTCGGCCAGGCGCAGCAGTCTGACGGGCGTGACCGGCGCAGCTGGGCGCGCGACCTGCGCGCGCAGGTCGCGCGCCTGGGCGGCTGGCCGGCGCACTGAAAGTGATGCCGCCGGCTCAGCGCCAGGCGAAATCGGGTTGCTCGAAATGCGCGACGCGGGTGGCGCGTCCGAGCAGGCAAACCTCCCGGAACTGGTACAGGAATGCGGCAGTCGGCGCCGCGATCCAGCTGTCGCCCACTGGCATGCGCAGCACCGGCTCTGCGTGCGGCCCCGGTTCGAGCATCGGTGCGTCCGGGCGCAGGAACTCGTCGAGTGCGATGCGGTGGATGGAGGCGACCTCGTCGGTATTGGCGACCATGGTGCGCGCATCGCCGGCCCAGAGCACGACCGGTGTGATGGCGAAGCCCGATCGGGTGGAAAAATCGTCGAGGCGGCCCAGCACCGCCGCTGGCGGCAGATCCAGCGCCACTTCTTCGCGCAATTCGCGCAGCGCGGCCTGCTCGGGTGACTCGTCGTCGTCGATGCGCCCGCCAGGCAACGCCCACTGGTTGGCATGGCGGCGCAGGTGCGGCGCGCGTCGGGTCAGGATCAACGCCGCCTCGGTGCTCCAGTGCGCATGTCGTGGCAGCCCGCCCCAGGCCGAGCCCAGACCGGCCTCGGAGATGACCAGTGCCACCGCGGCGCGGCCGTGCATGCCATCGGGCACCGCCCGCACCGGGAACCGGCGCAGCGCTGCAGCCACCGAATCCCGGAACGTCGCGTCGCGCCGCATGGCTGCCGGTGATCGGCTGGTGGCTACCAGCTGTTGCGCAACTCGCGCAGCTTGGTGAACACGGTGCGCGCGTCCAGGTTTTCCGGCAGGTCGGGGAAACGCTCGCGCAGCCGCGCGATCACCGTCGGGCTGGCAAGCCGGAAAAACGTGTTGTGCTGCATTTCCTGCGCCAGCGTGGTCACGATCGACGTGGCCGGGTCATGGTCGGCCACCGAGGGTAACAATGCCTTGGCCGCGGCGTTGTCCGGCTCGCGGTCGAGCGTGAACTTCAGGTTGTTCTCGATGTAGTCGTGGCCGGGGTAGACCTGGGTGTTCTCCGGCAGCCGGGCCAGCTGGTCGACGAAGCTGGTGTACATGTCGTCCACGTTGCCGCCGTTGTGGCAGTTGCCGGCGCCGGCGTTGAACAACGTGTCGCCCGAGAACAGCGCCGGCTGGTCGGTGTGCGAGCGCAGGCAAATGTGGCACAGGGTGTGGCCGGGCGTGTCCAGGCATTCGAGTTCGACCGTCTTGCCGACCCGGATCACGTCGCCGGCCTTGACGCCGCGGTCCATGCCTGCGATCTTGCCGCCGGCCTTGTGGTGCGCGATCACCTTGGCGCCGGTCGCCGCGACGATGGCTGCATTGCCGCCGGTGTGGTCCTCGTGTTCGTGCGTGTTGAGCAGCTGCGTGATCCGCCAGCCGCGCACCTTGGCTGCGTGCAGGCATTTCTCGTGGTCCAGCGGGTCGATGGCCAGCGCCTCGCCGGTCTCGGGGCAGGCGATCAGGTAGTTGAAGTTGCGGTAGGCGTTGCCGGTCCAGATACGTTCGACGATCATGTCGTTTCCTCCTCGGTGATTGCTCGGTTTCGCGACCATTGTAGGAAGCCGCTGTTGCAGGGGGGGTCCAGTGCGCCGTTTGTGCGTCATGTCCGGCGCCGCGCCGGGGTTCAGGCCGGAACCGACCGCAGCAGCGCCGGGTAGTGCCACAGCAGTGTCACGGTGCGCGCCACGTAGTTCACGTACAGCGCGGCCCACAGGCCGTGATTTTCCCAGGGCTGGAGCAACCACCACGCCAGCAGGAAGACGGCGGTGGACAGCAGCATCGCGTTGCGCATCTCGGCGGTGCGGGTGGCACCGATGAAGATGCCGTCGAGCTGGAACGCCCACACGCCCAGCAGTGGCGCTCCGATGGCCCAGGGCAGGTAGGTGCGCGCCGCGGCTCGCACGGCCGGCTCGATGCTGAGCACGTCGATCAGCATCGGTCCGAACAGCAGCAGCGCCAGCGCGAGCAGCGCCGCGACCGCGCCCGCCCAGAGGCTGGTGCGGATCGCCGCGGTGGCCAGTGCGGCGCGCCGCATGGCGCCCACGGCTCGCCCGACAAGGGCCTCCGCGGCGAAGGCCAGTCCGTCCAGGAAATACGCGCCAATGGAGATGAACTGCATCAGCACTGCATTGGCCGCCAGCCGCACATCACCCTGCGCCGCGCCCTGGGCCATGAACCAGACGAACACGAAGATCAGCGCCAGCGAACGCACCATGATGTCGCGGTTGACGATGATGGTGCGCCGAAGCTGCGCCGGTGCGAGCAGCCTGCGTGTCTGCCAGCGCGCGCCCATGCCGCGCGCGTGGCGCAGGGCCAAGGCCACGCCGACCGCCGCCGCCAGCACTTCGGCCAGCACGGTGCCGGCCGCCACTCCGGGCACGCCCCAGCCCAGGCCGAGCACGAACCACAGGTCCAGCACGATATTGGTCAGGTTCAGCAGCAACTGCAGTACCAGCGCGATGTCGGTGCGCCCCAATCCGATGAACCAGCCCAGCAAGGCATAGTTGGCCAATGTCGCCGGAGCAGCCCAGATGCGGATGTCGAAATAGCCGCGGCCCAGGCCCTCCACGGATGCGCTGGCATCGAGCACGGCGAAAGCGGCCTCGCGAATCGGCCACTGCAGCACCAGCATGCCGGCGCCGGCCACCAGGGCCACCAGCAGGGCGCGGCCCAGCGCCGCCACCATCTCTTCGGCATCCTGGGCGCCGAGTGCCTGCGCGGTCAGGCCGGTGGTACCCATGCGCAGGAACCCGAAGGCCCAGAACACAAAAGTGAAAACCAGCGATCCGACCGCGACTGCGCCAATATGGGCCGGGCCGGGAATCTGTCCGACGACCGCGGTGTCGACCGCGCCCAGCAGCGGCGTCGACACGTTCGACAACATGATCGGCACTGCGATGCCCAGGATCGCGCGGTGGCTGGCGGGAGTCGTCGGGTCGGTGGAGGAGCGCGTCATGGAAAGCAACGGATCGTGGTCGTCGCACGGCGCATGCCAGTGTGGCAACCGCGATGATCATAGACGGCGCGGTGGCGATGCAGGCAGATGCGGTTGTCGCCGCGCAAGGCGCCGGTTGGGATGTCCGCGGCCGGGTACCATGCGCCAGTCGACCACCGATCCACCCGGAGCCCGAGCACCATGCAGCACCCCGCCATCCCCGATGTCGCATTCGCCGGTGTCACCTTCAACAGCCTGCGTGACCGCGGCGTGCTGATCACCGGCGGCGCCAGCGGCATCGGCGCCGACATGGTGCGCTCGTTTGCCGCCCAGGGTTGCCGGGTCGGATTCGTCGACCGCGACGGCGCGGCCGGCCAGGCCCTGGCCGATACGCTCGACGGTGTGTATTTCGTTGCCTGCGATGTCATCGACGTACCGTCTCTGCGCGCCGCACTCGACACGCTGACAGTGCAACTGGGCGGCATCGACGTGCTGGTCAACAACGTGGCGGACGATGATCGCCATGCGATCGAGCAGCTGACGCCGGCGTATTTCGACGAACGGGTGGCTATCAACCTGCGCCCGCATTTCTTCGCGGTGCAGGCGGTGCTGGCGGGCATGCGCGCGCGCGGCGGCGGAGCGATCATCAACATGGGTTCGGTGAGCTGGAGGATCAAGGGCACCGGGTACGCGGTCTACGCGAGCTGCAAGTCGGCGATGCTGGGCTTCACCCGGGTGCTGGCCGGCGAACTGGGCCAGGACAACATCCGCGTCAACTGTGTCGTGCCTGGCTGGGTGATGACCGAGCGGCAGGTGCGCCTGTGGCTGGACGCCGAAGGCGAGCGACGGCTGGATCGGAGCCAGTGCCTGCGCGGACGTATCGTCGGTACCGATATCGCGCACATGGTGATGTTCCTGGCAGCCGATACCGCGCGCATGATCACGGCGCAGGAGTTCGTCGTCGATGCGGGGTGGTCCTGAGACCCGATTCCGGCCGTGACCGCGCCATCCGCGCGGGCCAGCCTACGGCTGCAGCGGCGTGTGCCGAGATGCAGTCAGCGACGCAGGCGGGCTGACCACAACGTCGGCCACGACACGCTCGCAGGCCCCGCCAGCTCTGGCCTGGCACGGCAGTTGGCACATCGCGCGGTGATCGAGCGGGCAGGCCCGGTCGAAGGTCACGACATGGTCGACCTCGGCGCGGATGCCGATCCATTCGCCCACGCGATGGTCATGGTGGCTGGGCACATGGGCCAGCACGGTCTCGCCACTGCGCAGGCGCAGCGTGTACAGGAATTCCGAGCCGCGGAAGGCTTTGCGCACGATCTGCGCCTTCACCGGGGCGTTGTCGTCGTGCACGATGTCGTCGGCGCGCAGCAGGACGTCGCATTGTCCGGAGTCGAAGGCGCACGGCAGCGGGCATTCGGCGATGTCGGTCAGATCGCCCAGCGCAGTCTGCACCACCACCTGGCCGTTCACTTCGCGGATCGTCGCCGGCGTGAAAACGCCGTGGCCGATGAAGTCGGCGACAAAACGCGTGGCCGGCCGGTGGTACAGCGTGTAGGCGTCGTCCCACTGGTGCAGCGCGCCGTCCTGCATCACGCCGATCCGGTCGCCGACCGCGAACGCTTCGAGCTGGTCGTGGGTCACGAACAAGGCGGTGGCGTTGGCGGCCTTGAGGATGGCGCGCACTTCGGTCGCCAGCCGCTCGCGCAGGTCGACATCGAGGTTGGAGAAAGGTTCGTCGAGCAGCAGCAGCTGCGGCGCCGGCGCC
>CAZADK010000140.1:0-8883 GCA_964483855.1 uncultured Rhodoferax sp. | reverse complement strand
TGCTCGGCGACGAAGCGGTCGAACTGCGCTATCGGCAACGGCCGGCTGATCAGGTAACCCTGGCACAAGTCGCAGCCATGCGCGGCCAGGAAATCGCGCTGCCCTTGCAGTTCGACCCCTTCGGCAATCACCGCCAGCCCCAGGCTTTGCCCCAGGGCGATGACGGTACGGGCGATCGCGGCGTCGTTGGCGTCGGTCAGCACCTCGCGCACAAAGGATTGGTCGATCTTGAGCTGGTCCAGCGGCAGGCGGCGCAGGTAGCTGAGCGACGAATAGCCGGTACCGAAATCGTCCAGGGAAAAACCCACACCCAGGCCCCTGATCTCGCGCATCTTGGCGATGATGGAGTCCTGGTCTGACGCGAACATGCTCTCGGTGATCTCGAGCTTGAGCCGGGACGCGACAACGCGATGGTGCGCGAGTGCGTGGCGGACCTTGTCCACGAAATCGGCCTGGCGGAACTGGTGCACGCTGACATTGATTGCCAGCGTCAGCCACGCGGTCTGCGGCTGCGCGGCCCACAGCGCGAGCTGGGCACAGGCACTTTGCAGCACCCATTCACCGAGATCGACGATCAGCCCGGACTGCTCGGCCACCGGAATGAACTCGCCCGGCGACACCGGACCCCGTTCGGGATGGGTCCAGCGCAGCAAGGCCTCGGCACCCACAACCCGGTTGCCCGGACCGACCTGGGGCTGGTAATGCAACTCGAGCGCATCGCGCAACAGGCTGTGGCGCAGGTCGACCTCCAGGGCGGCACGGGCTTCGACGGCGGCCTGCATCTGCGGATCGAAGAACCGCACCGTGTTGCGCCCCGCTGCCTTGGCCTGGTACATCGCGACGTCGGAGCGCTTGAGCACCTCCTCGATCGTTGTCGTGTCGGCACCGAACAGCGATACACCGATGCTGGTGCCGCTACGGTGTTCGCGCCCGGCGATGTCGTAGGGCGCTCCCAGGTGCGCCAGCACTTTCTCGGCGACCTTGCGCGCATTGGCAATGGCGTCCGGATTGCCGGCACCGGCATCGTCAATCAACACCACGAACTCATCGCCACCCAGGCGCGCCACCGTATCGACATCGCGCACGCAGGCACGCATGCGCAGCGCGACCTGCTTGAGCAGCAGGTCACCTTTGTCGTGTCCCCAGGTGTCGTTGAGCGACTTGAAATTGTCCAGATCGATCAGCAGCAAGGCGCCGACCCGTCGACTGCGCTCGGCCACGCTCAGCGCGTGTTCCAGCCGGTCCTGCAGCAGGCGGCGGTTGGGCAGGTCGGTCAGGGGGTCGTAGAAGGCCAGCCGACGAATCGCACTTTTGGCGGTCTTGCGCCCGGTGATGTCGCGTGCCATCACGATGAAGCGCGGCACCTCGGCGTCATCGACCTGCTTGCGCGCGACCGACAACTCGTACCAGCGTGTGCCCTGCGCGAGTTCCAGCGCGTATTGCTCGCCTTGCGAAAAGCCGCTGATCTGGGCATTGCGCAAGGCCTCCATCGTCACCTCGGCCGCCTCACGCGACAATACGTCGAAGACAGTGCGTCCGGCAAAGTCCTGCGCCGCGACCGGCAACAGGCTGTCGGCCGGCGCATAACAACTGTGATACCTGCCCTGCAGGTCGATCTCGAAGATCGGATCGCGGATCGCCTCGACCGTCGAGCGCAGTTGATTCTGGGTCTCCAGCATTTCGGCCGTGCGCTCACGCATCAAGGCCTCGAGACCGGCCTTGTAGCGCCGCTGTTCGACCAGCAGGTAGGCCAGGTAGGCGATCAACAGACTGGCCAGCACCACCGCGGCGGCGCCACCGGCCCGGCCCTGGCCCCACCCGCCGCTCGGCGCGAGATCGAGGTTCCAGGCGCCGTTGGGCACTTCCAGGCTCTGGCGCACCGGATCGACCAGCGGGTCGGGATGGGAGGCCGAAATGACCTGGCGTTCGCCGCTATCTGGCGCCAGGCGCCAAAGGCGATACGCGTATCCGCGCGCCTGCAGGTCGGTCAGCGCGGCGCTGCCCAGCAGATCCGGCAGCCGGATAGCAACATTCGAAAAGCCCCAGAACCGACGCTGGTCATCGGCTCCGGGCAGGAAGATCGGCAGGCGGCTGACCACCCCCAAACCGCCTTGCGCCAATTGCAGGGGACCGGCCAGCGTCAGGCGCCCGGTGTCCCGGGTGAATATCGCCTCGCGGCGCTGCTGCGGGTCGTTGAGCTGGTCGAAGCCGATCAGGTTCTCGTTACCCGCGACCGGCATCACATGCTGAATCACACCATCGGGGGACAACGATAACGTGAGTACACGAGAGCCGCCGCCGAGCAGTTGCAGCGCTGCTGCCTCGAAGTTGACGATCTGGCCATTACCCTGGTGCACCAGCGCGGCCAGTGCATGGTTGCTCGCCAGCATACGCTCGACGCTGCGCTGCAACACCTGGGCCCGTTCGCGAGCGACCTGCGCCACTTCCTCGCGCTGCTGGCGCTGCTTCTGCTCCTGGTAGCGGACCAGCAAGCCGGCGCCCAGGGCCAGCAGCAGCAAGAACACCAGCGCCGCGATCGTCCAGGACGGCCAGGCGCCAGCGCGCAACCGGCCCCGCTTGTCGACGACGGATCGCATGGCCGAACTCAGCTCCGGTCCACCAGCAAGGCCACGGCCGCTGAGAAGGTCAGGAAGGCCGCCGCGGTGGAGACCAGGATGATGCGGGCGATACGCCCGGTATTGGCGCCGAAACGCTCCGCCAGCAGCGACACGTTGCTGGCGCTGGGAAGCGCCGCCACCAGCACGATCACGGTCAACGCGAACCGGTCGATGGCCACGCCGAGCTGGATCGCACCGATACCCACCAGCAGCACCAGCACCGGATGCAGCACCAGCTTGATCACCGCCACCGGCAGGTAGTCGCGCAGCGGCAGCGGATGGGCGCCTTCGGCCGGCTGGATCATCTGCGAGCGCGCCAGCACCGCACCGATGGTGAACAAGGCCACCGGCGACGCCGCATCGGCCAGCAGGCCGACGGTCTGGTCGACCGGCGCCGGCAATTCGAGCTGGATCCAGGATGCCAGGGCTCCGAGCAAGATCGCCCAGGGCATGGGATTGACCATGACACCGCGCAAGGCGTTGCGTGCGGCAACCGACACCCCGTGCAGACCGGCGTCATCGAGCCGGGACAAGGCCACGCACAACGACGATGTCACCAGCAGGTCGACGACGATGGTCGCGATCGCCGGACCGGCGGCCGGGGCCCCAAGCAAGGCGACCAGCAGCGGCACGCCCATGAAGCCGGTATTGGGAAATGCCGCCACCAGGGCGCCGAATGCGGCGTCGTTCCAACCGATGCGCCGGTTCATGCTCACCGCCACGACAAACCCGACCAGCACCAGCGCGCACAGCAGGTAGGTGAAGAACACGGCCGGATCGAGCAATTGCGCCACCGGCGTGGTCGAGCCGAAACGGTACAACATGCAGGGCAAGGCGAAATACAGCACGAAACTGTTGAGCCCGGGGATCGCGTCCAGGCGCAGCAAACCCTGCCGCGCGGCCAGATACCCCGCCAGCACCAGCGCGAAAAACGGAAAAGTGACCAACAGAACCTGCAGCACGGCGGGATTGTCGCCCACAGCAGAGGGCCATCGTCGCTCGGTATGATCGGCTTGCACCCCGCTTTTCCCGTGTCTGCCTGTCCTGCATGTCTGCTGCGCCCCGCCCTCCCACCGGTCTGAACCTCGCCCAACAAGAAGCCGTCAACTACCTCCATGGCCCGTGCCTGGTGCTGGCCGGTGCCGGTTCGGGCAAGACACGGGTCATCACGCACAAGATCGCGCGGCTGATCCAGGCCGGCCTGGAGCCCAAACGCATAGCGGCCATCACCTTCACCAACAAGGCCGCGACCGAAATGCGCGAACGCGCCAAGGCGCTGATCGGCCGGGCCGCCAGCGAGGTCGTGGTGTGCACGTTCCACGCACTGGGCGTGCGCATGATGCGCCAGGACGGCGCGGCGCTCGGCCTCAAACCCCAATTCTCGATCCTCGACACCGACGACGTGACCGGCATCCTGAAGGACTGCGGCGGCAGCACCGACGCTGCCACGGCCCGGCAATGGCAGTGGGCGATCAGCCGCTGGAAAAACATGGGGCTGAACGCGGCCCAGGCCGAAGCCCAGGCGGCGGACGACAACGAGCGTATCACCGCACGCATCATGGCGCGTTACGAGGAGCGCCTCACCGCCTACCAGAGCGTGGACTTCGACGACCTGATCTCGCTGCCGCTCAAGTTGCTGCAGGACCACGAGGAGGTGCGCCGGAAATGGCAGCTCGCGCTCGGGCATATCCTGGTCGACGAATACCAGGACACCAATGCCACCCAGTACAGCTTGCTCAAGCTGCTGGTGGGCGGCGCTGGCCACGGCCAGGCGCGTTTCACCGCGGTCGGCGACGACGATCAGTCGATCTACGGCTGGCGCGGCGCCACGCTGGACAACCTGCGCCAGTTGCCGCTGGATTTCCCGGACCTCAAGGTCGTCAAGCTCGAGCAGAACTACCGCTCGACGTCGGCCATCCTGCGCGCGGCCAACAACGTGATCGGCCCCAACCCCAAGCTGTTCCCGAAGAACCTGTGGAGCGACCTGGGCGAGGGCGAACCGGTGCGTATCGTCGACGCCGACCATGAAGAACACGAGGCTGAACGCGCGGTGGCGCGCATCCAGAGCCTGCGCGCCGGAACCACGATAACCGCCACCGGCCAGCCACAGAGCCTGGAGCTGCGCGATTTCGCGGTGCTGTACCGCGCCAACTACCAGGCCCGGGTGTTCGAGCAGGCCTTGCGCAAGGCGCAGATCCCGTACAAGGTCTCGGGTGGCCAGAGTTTCTTTGACCGCGCCGAAATCCGCGACCTGTGCGCCTGGTTCCGGATCTGGGTCAACAACAACGACGATCCCGCCTTCCTGCGCGCGGTGACCACGCCCAAACGCGGTATCGGTCACCAGACGCTGGGCCAGCTCGGCGTGTTCGCCTCGCAATACAAGGTGAGCCTGTTCGAGGCGCTGTTGCGCTCCAGCCTGGGCAGCGTGTTGCCGGCGCGCGCGGTCGGCAGCCTGCACGAGTTCGGCCGTTATGTGAACGACCTGGAATACCGTGCGCGCCGCACCAGCGGGGCCGAGGCGGCTCGGGCCTTCCTGACCGACTGGCTGACCGAGATCGGATACGAAAAACACCTGCACGATGGCGAGGACAGCGAAAAACTCGCAGCCGCGCGCTGGGCCAACGTGCTCGAGTTCTGCGACTGGATGGCCGCGCGGTGTGGCGGCCAGATTGAGGATGCGGCCGGTGTCACGACGGCGGCAGAAACCAAGACCCTGCTCGAGGTGGCGCAGACGATCTCGCTGCTGTCGACGATCAGCGAGCGAGAGAGCGACCAGAACGTGGTCACCTTGTCCACGCTGCACGCCGCCAAGGGCCTGGAGTGGCCGCACGTCATGCTGGTGGGTGTGACCGAAGGCCTGCTGCCGTTCAAGCTCGGCGACGACCACAACCCCACTGGCAAGGCCGACGGGCCGATGAGCGAAGGGCTGGTGCAACGCCTGCAGGAAGAACGCCGGCTGATGTACGTGGGCATCACCCGGGCCCAGCGCAGCCTGGCGGTAAGCTGGACCCGCAAACGCAAGAAGGGGCGCGAGATGGTCGCCGCGCAGCCCAGTCGCTTCATTGCCGAGATGGCGCTGGATGCGAACACCGCCCGGGAAGACCCGCGCGCCAAGCTCAGGGCCTTGCGGGCCGAATTCGCGAAAAAGACGCAGGACGCGGCCGCGCTGCAGGCCGCAAGCCCGGCACGCTGAGCGCCGCCCCGCAGGTGTCGTGTCTCGGCCACGCCCGCACGAATGATAAGTATTGACCCCAACCATGCTGGGGTTATGATGACCTCGGGTCGGTGCTGCTTGACTGCTCACGGACCTGTGTTCCGTTCTTGCTACTGACCAACCTGCATAAAGGAAACCGACCATGAAATCCGTGACGATGAAAATGCTGTGCCGCTTCCTGATCCCGGCCATGTTGACACTATCGCTCCAGACCGCGAGCGCCGGCATCATCGCAACGGACCAGGCGGCTGCGGTCGCAAACGCCCAGCCCGACAGAACGCTGGTGCTGGCCGCGCTGGAGCGCAATGACATCCGTGACCAGTTGCAGGCCCAGGGCGTGGACCCTGCGGACGCTCGCGCACGCGTAGCCGCCATGAGCGACCTGGAAGTCCGCACACTGGCGGGCACCATCGGAACCGCACCAGTTGGCGCCGATGCCACGTTCCTCGCACTGGTCGCCGCCGGCGTCCTGGTCTGGTACGTGTTCTACCGCAAGTAAGTCAGCACCGAAGCGATGAAAATCCCGCTGCGCATCCTATGTGCCTTGCACCCTCGCATGCGTGGCTGCACTCCATGAGATGAGCGCCACGCCGACCGGCATCGGCCGGCGATGGCTGCAGTGGTTGGCGCTGGCACTGTCTCTGACAGGCTGCGCCCAGTTCGTTCCCCAGACAATCGCGTTGCGCGGCGACTGGCCGTCCGGCGTGCCCCGCGCGATCGAACTGCGGGATGTCCCGTTTTTTCCCCAGACCGCCTACCAGTGCGGCCCGGCGGCCTTGGCGACCACAATGAATGCGGCCGGAGCACAGGTGCTGCCCGACGACCTCGTCGCCCAAGTCTATCTTCCGGCACGCCAAGGCAGCTTGCAACTCGAGATGCTGGCGGCGCCACGCCGCCACGGCCTTGTCAGCTGGCAGATCCCGCCCGACTACAGTTCGCTGCTGAGCGAACTGGCGGCGGGCCATCCGGTACTGGTGTTGCAGGACCTCGGCATCGGTCCCTTGCGCCAATGGCACTATGCCGTCGTCGTCGGCTTTGACTACGCAGCGGGCGACGTGGTCCTGCGTTCGGGAGAGAACCAGCGCCAGGTCATGCCATTCACGGTGTTCGAGCTCACCTGGCGCCGCAGCGACTACTGGGCCATGGTGGTCACTCCCCCTGGCGTGATACCGGCCAATGCCACGCAAGCCAGTTACCTGCCTGCCTTGCTGGCGTTCGATCGCAACGCGACGCCGCAGGCGGCACGCACCGCGTGGCAGGCCTTCCTGTCCCGATGGCCGGGCCATGCCCTGGCGAGCCTGGCCCTGGGCAACCGCCTGTACGGCGAGCGCAACCTGACGGGCGCCGAATCCGTGCTGCGCGCCGGCATCCAGACCCATCCAGCGTCGACCGAGATGCTCAACAATCTCGCGCAGGTGCTGGCGGAGCAGGGGCGCAACGACGAAGCGCTGGGCGTGATCGAGCGCGCCGCAGCGCAACCCGGGTCGTTTGCGGCCGAGGTCGCAACCACACGCGCCGGCATCCTGCAGCGCATGGCGCGCTGAACAGGCACACACCCAAACACGGCACACGGACCCGCCGTTCGGACCAGGGTCCGTGCGTTGTCAGTTGTCTTCGGTTGGCGGGTCACGCCGGATCGCATTGGGAAAATACATCGCCGTCAGACTGCGGCTGTGCACCGGCGAGAACCCGTCGGCATAGGCCTGGCCGGCCTGCGTCGCATACCGGCGCCAGGCCCGCACCCAATGCAGTTGGTCGCACACCTCTAGCAGGCCGATGGTCTCGCGGTCGCCGATCAGCACACCGTGCACCCGCAGCCCCAGCGCCTTCTTGCTGCGGCGCAGCGACGCCAGCGTGGCCGGCGTGACGCCGAATTCGCCGTCGCTGACGATCAGGATGTCGGCCAGCGCATACGCCCCATCCTGCACCAGCGCGATCGCACGCTCGAGCGGCGTCTGCACGTCGGTGCCGCCGTCGAAACTCTGGTCCATCACGGCCAGCAGGTGGTCCAGGCCCTCGGGTGTCAACGCCAGCTCCTGCTCCAGCAACTCGCCAGCGCCGCCGAAGGTGAGCAGACGGCAGGCGCGACCACTGGCATGTCCCGTGCGCAGCGCCTGCAGCACGCAGGCCTTGGCGACGTTCTCCGGTGCGCCCCGCATCGAGCCCGAGGTATCCAGGCACACCAGCAGCGGGCCCTGGCCCAGCGGCGCTTCGGGCGCCGCTGCCGGCGCATGCGCATCGGGCCGCAACTGCCACTGGGTCAGCAGCGCCGCGTCTTCATAGGTCAGTAGTTGCTGCTCGGCGAAGCGGGCGCGCCACAGGCGGCGCAGTACCGGATGGCGGATCATCGCGGCCTCGCTGGGCAGCATGCGCGAGAGCTGACCGGAGCGCTTGACGCCGCGCACCTCGCTCGGCTGGTCGAGCAGTTCGGTCGTGATGGCCACGGCCACCGGCGGGCGTGGCGCATCGATACGCGGGCGCGGATCCGCAGCTGGCGGCAGATCGTCGCGCCGGCTTGCGCGACCGATCGCATCGATGAAACGCGCCAGTTCGGGCAGCGTGTCGAGCAGGCGCCCGATACGCTGCGCCTCACGCCAGCCACGACTTTGCAGCCGGCCGTGCAAGCTGTCCCAGCGCAGGTTGGCCAGGTCGCCCAGGCTCTTGAACAACGCCAGCACCTGCTCCCAGTCCTGGCGCTGGGTGTCCCATTCGGCACGGAACGCCTGGGCCATGCGCTCGATCGCCGTTTGCCGCGACTCCGATGACGGCCGGTCGATGAGACGGTCCAGGTGCCACAACATCACGCCCAGCACCTGGCGCGCCATCGCCGCGCTGCTCTGCGTCAGTTCGCACAGGCGCAACTCCGCGATGACTGTGCGCAAGGAGACAGAGGCGGCCGGAT
Organism: uncultured Rhodoferax sp.; assembly: GCA_964483855.1. Classification (GTDB taxonomy): domain Bacteria; phylum Pseudomonadota; class Gammaproteobacteria; order Burkholderiales; family Burkholderiaceae_C; genus CAISIP01. Next base: position 149 of record CAZADK010000140.1, on the reverse strand, counting down.
CGCCCCAATCACGGTCGGCAGCAGGAAGGTGGCCTTCCTGCAAGGCCTGGTGCCACACGGGCAGATCCTGCAAGCGGCGTTGGGGAGGGCCGCTGCTGCATACCAGCGCGGGTTGCCACAGGGCTGGCGCCAAGTCGGCCAGATGGTGG
>CAZADK010000139.1:6491-8937 GCA_964483855.1 uncultured Rhodoferax sp. | reverse complement strand
ACACCAGCGGTCACGCCATGGTTGGTATCGGCGGCCTGTCTTGCCAGCCTGTGCTTGCTGGTCGCCCACAGCGACATCCGTTGGGAGGCCACGATCCGCAGCAGCTGGCTGCTGGCCGCGCTCATCAGCAGCGTTCTGTGCCTGCTGCAGTACTTCGACCTGAGCTCCGCTTTGAACGGATGGATCAACACCCCTTCGCCAGGCGTGGTCTATGGCAATCTGCGCCAGCCCAACCAGTTCGCCACCTTGGTCAATATGGGGCTGATCGCGTTCGTGTGCCTTGCGCTGCGCCGCAACTCGTTTCAGTCAGTGGACGAAGCGTGGCATGCGACTCGCCGCGACATGCCCGCCCTCTGGAGTTGTGTGATGTGGTGCAGCAGATGTGGAAGGTCCAGGCGCAACGATCCGCATCGATTGCCGCCATACCCTGGTTGCGTTTACGGCAGCCGGTCCCTGGAGCACCGGATTGCCTGCGACGTTCAATAGATTGCCAGCGACGCTTGGCACGAGCGTGCTGGTTTTGGCGTGGGTCTGGCCCTTGGCCGGCGGCCCGTCTCCGGCCACGTTGCCGTGGCTGATCAGCGTCGCCTGCCTGGCGGTGTGGCTGTTGGTCTGGGGTTGGCGGCGGCCGGACGTCGCGCAGTGCGCCGCACACGCCTGGTTGGTCGCGGCAGTGCTGAGCAGTGTCATCGGATTGCTGCAGTTTTTCGGCGTCAGTGCCTGGTTCAAGCCCTGGATCAATGTGACGGCCCTCGGGGATGCGTTCGGCAACCTGCGCCAGCGTAACCAGTTTGCCAGCCTGCTGGGTATCGGGCTGGTGGTCCTTCTGTGGGGGCCCATCGCTCGGTGGCGGGCAGAGCGCCCGGCGTCCACCAGCGTGCTCCGGCCACGTTGCCGTGGCTGATCAGCGTCGCCTGCCTGGCGGTGTGGCTGTTGGTCTGGGGTTGGCGGCGGCCGGACGTCGCGCAGTGCGCCGCACACGCCTGGTTGGTCGCGGCAGTGCTGAGCAGTGTCATCGGATTGCTGCAGTTTTTCGGCGTCAGTGCCTGGTTCAAGCCCTGGATCAATGTGACGGCCCTCGGGGATGCGTTCGGCAACCTGCGCCAGCGTAACCAGTTTGCCAGCCTGCTGGGTATCGGGCTGGTGGTCCTTCTGTGGGGGCCCATCGCTCGATGGCGGGCAGAGCGCCCGGCGTCCACCAGCGTGCTCAGCCTTGCCCCGCTTGCCGCTCTGTCGGCCGTGGTATTGCTGGCGACGGCCAACGCGGGCTCTTCGTCGCGTACCGGCCTGCTGCAGACGCTGCTGGTGTTGCCAATGCTGGCCCTGTGCTGGCGCATACACCCCAGCCCGGGCGTTGCCATGCGCTTGTGGGTCGCCATAGCGGCCTACGGGTCGGCGTCGATGGCACTGCCGCTGTTGGCGGGCCTCGATCCGTTCAGCAGTGGTATCGCCGGGCGATTTGGTGATGCCGATCGTGCCTGTGGAAGCCGCCGCCTGTTGTGGGCCAACGTGCTGCACCTGATCGCCGAGCGGCCGTGGTGGGGCTGGGGCTGGCGTGAACTGGATTTTGCCCATTTCACGACGCTCTACCCTGGCGAGCGTTTTTGCGACATCCTGGACAACGCCCACAACCTGCCACTGCACCTGGCGGTCGAACTCGGCGTTCCGTTCGCGGCGCTGGCATGTGCCCTGATTGGCTGGCTCGTGCTGCGGGCCCGGCCATGGCGCGAGAGCGACGATCGCCGCCGCATGGCCTGGGCCGTGCTGGCACTGATCGGCCTGCACAGCTTGCTGGAGTACCCGTTGTGGTACGGGCCCTTCCAGATCGCCGCCGTGCTGGCGGTCTGGATCCTGTGGAGCACGCGGGCGCCGGTCGGCAAGGCCTGTCGTGATTCGGTGTCGGTGCCAGCCGCGGCCTGGATCCGTGTTTGCGCCATCACGGCCTTGTTGGCCGTAGCCTACGCGGCCTGGGATTACTACCGCGTCAGCCAGATCTACCGCGATCCAGCACAAAGAGCCGCCGCCTACCGCGACGACACATTGGCCAAGGTCCGGGATTCCTGGCTGTTCCGCAACCAGGTCAGCTTTGCCGAATTGACCTTGTCCCGTGTCACGCCAGCCAATGCGATGTCGATCAACCGCGATGCCCACAGGGTGCTGCATTTCTCACCCGAAGCCCGGGTGGTCGAAAAACTGATCGACAGCGCGCTGGTGCTGGATCGTACCGAAGAGGCCGTGTTCTTCATGCGACGTTTTCGCATCGCCTATCCGAAGGACTATGCGCGCTGGCGTGACACCCGCGAGCCCGTGGCCGAGCTTCCACCAATCGATCCGTGACAGGCCGGTGCCATCAGGCCATCAAGCCACCAGCACCTCACCCGGCGATGAAACTCCCCGACTGCCCGCCGTGCTTTTGCAGCAGCCGAATATCCGACATCGTCATGCC
>CAZADK010000139.1:0-6481 GCA_964483855.1 uncultured Rhodoferax sp. | reverse complement strand
GTCATGCCGCGGTCGACCGCCTTGCACATGTCGTAGATCGTCAGCAGCGCGATCTGGACGGCGGCGAGGGCTTCCATTTCGACGCCGGTCGGCCCCACGGTCTCGGCGGTGGCACGGCAGATGATATTGGCCGGGTGGGTTGCGTCGGCCTGCACGGTCTCGAATTCAATCGCTACCCGTGTCAGCGCCAGCGGATGGCACAGTGGGATCAGGTCGCTGGTTTTCTTGGCCGCCTGGATGCCGGCGATACGGGCGATGCCCAGCACGTCGCCTTTTTTGGCGGTGCCAGCTTCGATGATGGACAGCGTCGCGGCGTGCATGTCGATGCGGCCACCCGCCACCGCGATGCGGTGCGTGCTGGTCTTGGTCGCAACGTCGACCATGTGGGCTTGGCCGTGTGCGTCAAAATGGGTCAGGGTGTTCATGCCGGTTTCGAGTAACGCTGGTGATGGGTCGCAGGCGCTGGCCGTTGGCCGGAAGCATTTGGATACCTTCGGTCGACGAACCTTCAAGCTGCGTGCTGCATCATACGTCCATGCCTTTTTCGAATCACGTGCGCCGGATCGATAGCAGACCTGCAACGGCTGGGCTGCGCCGTGGTTTTGTCGGTCTGTTGCTGGCGGGGGCTGTAGTGTCGGCACCGCAAGCGCAGACCGGCCGCTTATCTTTGCCGGAGGCGTCGAGCAGTTCCAGCCAGTTGCCGGTCATGGGCGACGGCAGCGATATGACGGCCAGTGCCGAGCGGCGGCTCGGCGACCGCATCGCCCGCGAGATCTTTCGCGACCCGGACTACATCGACGATCCGGTGCTGACCGACTATGTCGATGCGATCTGGCAACCTCTGCTCAAGGCCGCTCACCAGCGCGGCGAGATGTCCGACGAACTGCGGCAACGTTTTGCCTGGCAGATCATGATGGGGCGCGACCGCAGCGTGAATGCGTTCGCGTTGCCGGGCGGTTATCTGGGACTGCACATGGGTCTGATCGCCGTCGTGACCAGCCGCGACGAACTCGCCTCGGTGCTGGCGCATGAACTCAGCCACGTGACGCAGCGCCATATCTCGCGCCTCACGACCAAACAGAACGCGCAGACGCCCTGGGTGATTGGTGCCATGATCCTCGGTGCGATGGCCGCTTCCAAGAGTCCAGATGCAGCCAATGCACTGGTTGCCGGCGGCCAGGCGCTGGCGATGCAGAACCAGCTCAACTTCTCGCGCGACATGGAACGTGAGGCCGACCGGGTCGGATTCGGCCTGATGGCCGAGGCCGGCTTTGCGCCCGAGGGCTTCGCATCGATGTTCGGCAAGTTGCAGGCTGCCTCGCGCCTGAACGACAACGGCGCATACCCTTACCTGCGCAGCCACCCGCTGACAACCGAGCGGATCGCCGATGTCCAGGGCCGCCTGCCGCTGGGCGCTGCTGGGGCGATGGTCCCCTTGCTGCTGGACCATGCCATGGCCAGCGCCCGTGCGCGGGCGTTGTCCAACCCGGCGATCGATTCGCTGCGCGACATGGTGGCGCAGGCGCAGGCGGCCAAATTCTCCGATCGAGCGCCAGCCCAGCAGGCCGGCACGTTATACGCTGCGACGCTGGCGGCGGCCCAGATGCGCGAATTCCAGGTCGCCCGGGAATTGCTGACGCGATTGCAGCCGCTTTGCGCGGCGGACCCGGCGGCATACCGTCTGGCTCGCTTGCTCGATGTCGAGGTCGCGCTGATGTCCGCACAGCCGGCGCCCGCGATCGATCCGTCCGGCCGCGCCGAGTTGTTGTTGATGTCGCAGGTCTGGATCCGCGACGGCAACGCAGCGCAGGCGGCCAGTCGATTGCAGTCCTGGGTTGCCCTGCATCCGCGCGATGCTGCCGCCTGGCAGATGCTGGGGCGCGCCAATACCGCACAGGGTCAGGTGTTGCGGGCTCTTCGCGCCGAGGCCGAGGCGCAGGTCGCCTGGTTGGACTACGCCGCCGCCGTCGACCGTTTCAAGGCCGCCCAGGGCCTGGCGCGCAGCATGTCCAGTGTGGACCACATCGAGGCCTCGATCATCGACACCCGCTCGCGCCAGGTGCAGTCACTGCTTCGGGAACAGGCCCTCGAGCGCTGACTGGATCAGCAGGCTGAGCAGCGAGTAGATGACGGAGCCGATCAACGCGGCGCTGAATCCATTGACGTTGAAACCGTCGAGCACGCCGGATGCGGACCAGAACATCAGTGCGTTGATGACGAACAGGAACAGTCCCAGCGTGATCACCGTCACAGGCAAGGTCAGGATGACCAGGATCGGCCGCACAACCGTGTTGAGCAGTCCGATCACGAAGGCTGCGATCAGGGCGCTGCCGAAGCTGCTGACAACGACACCACTGTAGAGATAAGCGACCAGCAGCAGCGCGCAGGCGCTGAGCAGCCATTTGATGATCAGTTTCATGGGGGCTCAGCATACCATCGCCGTTGACCGGCAAGCGTTGGCCAGCCGTGGCAAGATCCTTGCTCCCATGACAGGCATCCACATCACCGACATCGAGTCGGCCATCAACTACTGGCGCGACAGAAAGCCGTCGCCCGACGGTGTCACGCTCGCACCCGAAGTCCGCGCGCTGGCCGAGGTTTATGCGCTGATGGTCTATCACCATGAACCGCTGGCTGATGAATTCACGTTTCCGCGGGCCGCTTTCGCGGCCTGGCTGCAGTGGTACGAGAGCACGCCGGACACGCCGTGCATCGCCATTTGCTCGACCAGCCAGGGCGATGCGACCTGCAAGGGTTGCGGGCGCAGTTTCGAGGAAGTGCAACACTGGACCGAGATGCGTCCGGTCGAAAAACGCGCCACCTGGCGGCGTATCACGCAGGACGGCACGTCCTGGCGTTTCAACCGTTATGCCGAGCGCTCCCGCGAGCGTGCGCGGGATTGACAAGCGCAGCTATTTCCAGCGCACTGGCGTGATATCGACCGCGTTGCGGTCGTCGGCCAGCATCAGGCTGCCATCTTGTACCGTGGCCTGCAACTGCATGCTGCGCTGCGCCAGAGCCTGCAGGCTTTGCGCGGCTTCGGCCGGTATCCGGAACACACCCAGGTTGCGCAGTCGCGTGAGCTTGTTCTCGATGCCACGCCACCAGATGTCGGCCGCATGGCTGAAGCAGTAGAGCACCACGGCGTCGGCCCGGGCGCAGGCCTTGGCCAGGGGTTTGTCCTCGGGCTGGCCGACCTCGATCCAGAGCCGCGTCTGTCCGGTGAAGTCGCGCAGCCAGGCGTCGGGTTCGTCCGGGTCCGACAGTCCGGCGCCAAATGCAAGTGTGCCGTCGCCCTGGCAGACCGATTGCAGCGTGTGGGCCTGCAGGGCCAGCGCCGCCAGCCGCACCATCATGCGTTCGTCGGTCTCGCTCGGATGGCGCGCCAGCGTCAGCGTGTGGTCGGCGTAGTAGTTGTGGTCGATGTCGGCGATCTGCAGATGGGCCCGGAACACCGTGGATTTGAGCGCCATGCCTGCTGCTCGCGATTCAGGCGCGCCGCGCCAGTTCGGCTGCCTTGCCGGTGTAGCTGGCCGGAGTCATGGCCAGCAGCCGGTCCTTGTCGGGCTGCGGAATCTCCAGCTTGGCGATGAAGCCCTGCATCAGCTCGCGGGTCATCGGCGCGCCGCGGGTGAAGTTCTTGAGCTGCTCGTAGGGTTGGGGCAGCCCGTAGCGCCGCATCACGGTCTGGATCGGTTCGGCCAGCACTTCCCAGGCCGCGTCCAGGTCGGCGGCGATCGCCGGCTTGTTGAGCTCGAGTTTGCCCAGGCCGGCGGCCATGGATTCATAGGCCAGCAGCGCGTAGCCCAGCGCCACGCCCATGTTGCGCAGCACGGTCGAGTCGGTCAGGTCGCGCTGCCAGCGGCTGATCGGCAGTTTCTCGCTCAGGTGGCGCAACAAGGCGTTGGAAAGCCCCAGGTTGCCCTCGGCGTTCTCGAAATCGATCGGGTTGACCTTGTGCGGCATCGTGCTCGAGCCGACTTCGCCCTTGCGCAGTTTCTGCTTGAAATAACCCAGGCTGACATAACCCCAGACATCGCGTGACCAGTCGATCAGGATGGTGTTGGCGCGCGCGATTGCGTCGAACAGCTCGGCCATGTAGTCATGCGGCTCGATCTGGATGCTGTAGGGCTGGAATGCCAGGCCCAGTCCCCAGGGCTGCACGCCGGTGTCGGCCGTGGCCTCGGGGGTTTCGATGACGCGCTGGCTGAAGGCTTCCCAGTCGAACTCGGGCCATGCCGACAGGTGGGCGTTGTAGTTGCCCACCGCGCCGTTCATCTTGGCCAGGATCCTGACGCCGGAGATACGGTCGCAGGCGGTCTGCAGGCGCATCACCACGTTGGCGATTTCCTTGCCCACGGTGGTGGGGCTGGCGGTCTGGCCGTGGGTGCGGCTGAGCATCGGCACGTCGGCATAGGCGCTGGCCATCTCGCGCAGCTTGAGCAGCAGCCGGTCGAGTGCGGGCAGCATCACGATGTTGCGCGCGGCGCGCAGCTGCAAGGCATGGCTGGTGTTGTTGATGTCTTCGCTGGTGCAGGCAAAGTGGACGAATTCACCGGCTTTCTGCAACTCCGGGCGCGACTCGAATTTACCCTTGATCCAGTACTCAACCGCCTTCACGTCATGGTTCGTGGTTTTCTCGATCTCCTTGATGGCTTGTGCGTCAGCTTCGCCGAAGTTCTTGACCAGCTTGAGCAAGTAAGTGCGTGCTCCTGAGCTCAAGGGCTTGAATTCGTTGAAGCCGGCGTCGCTCAGATGCACGAACCAGGCGACTTCCACCTGCACCCGGCGCCGCATGTAGCCCAGCTCGCTCATGAGCGGGCGCAAGGGTTCGAGCTTGGCAGCGTAACGACCGTCCAGTGGCGACAAGGCGGAAACAGCGGAGAAGGGCATGAACCGATTGTAGGTGGGCGCTGCGCTCGAACAGCCCCGTATCGCAGAGCGATGGCGATGGCTAGAATGCTCCACACTCCCGGAATTGCCCAGCCATGAAACTCATCGGATCCTCGTCCAGCCCCTATGTCCGCAAGGTGCGCATCACCATGGCGGAGAAGAAGCTGGACTACCAGTACGTGACCGACAACGTCTGGTCGCCCGATACCCGGATCGGCGATTCCAACCCGCTGGGCAAGGTGCCTTGCCTGGTCATGGAGGGTGCCGAAGCCCTGTTCGATTCACGCGTCATCGTCGAGTATCTCGACACCTTGTCACCGGTGGGCAAGCTGATTCCGCCGAACGGTCGCGAGCGGGCCGAAGTCAAGACCTGGGAGGCACTGGCCGACGGTTTGCTGGATGCCGCCATCCTGGCGCGGCTGGAGGCGAACTGGGATGGTCGCAGCAAGGCGCAGCGCAGCCAGGAGTGGATCGACCGGCAACTGGGCAAGGTATTGGCCGGTGTCAAGGCCATGTCCAGGGGACTGGCCGACAAGCCATACTGCGCCGGCATCCACCTGAGCCTGGCCGATATCGCGGCCGGATGCGCGCTGGGTTACCTCGATTTTCGTTTCCCACAGATTGATTGGCGCAGCGAACATCCCAACCTGGCCAAATTGCAGGACAAGTTGATGTTGCGCGCCAGTTTCGCCGATACCGCCCCTTCCTGAACCCGCGCCCGCTGGCGCCGTGCGCTCAACCGTTGACGCGTTTGCGCAGCCAGCGCATCAGCGCACCGATCAGCGGCATCTTCTGGTACAGGCCATGGGCCGCGTCCCAGTAGTCCTGGTGGTGCGTGATGCGGCCCTGGGCGTCGAAGCGCAGATGGCTGGCGCCCGGTACTGTCTGGTCCACTTGCGTGTGAAACGTGCGGAAACGAAAGCGGAAATCCCACAGCAACACGCACTGGTCGCCCTGCAGCACCGATCCGGTCACCACGAAGTGCGGTTGCTCGAGTGTGGCGAACATGTGCCGGAACACCTGCTCGATCGCAGCGACCCCCTGCACCGCCTGGAACGGGTCGGCGAAACAGGCATCGGGCGCGTAGATCGTGCGCAGTTCGCCGATCGATGACTCGGTGAGCGCCTCGAACACCTGCACCATGCGGTCGATGTCCACATTCGCCTGCGCGTCTGATCGACCCGGCATCGCGTCAGGCGCGGTCCAGTTGACCGACCAGCTTGAAATACAGCCGATAGGGCAGCAGCGACAACAGCTTGAGCCCGAGTGTGAAGCGCTTCGGGAAATGGATCTCGAACGCGCCGCCTTCCCACCCCCGGACGATCTGTTGCGCGGCCTGCTCTGGCGACAGCAACGCCGGCATGCGGAATTTGTTCTGCGCGGTCAGCGGTGTTTCGACAAATCCAGGATTGATGATGGACACACCGACCCCTTTGTCGCGCAGGCCCAGGTACAAGGTCTGCGCCAGGTTGATCAAAGCCGCCTTGGTCGGGCCGTAGGCCAGGCTGCGCGGCAGCCCGCCGTAGCCGGCAACGCTGCCGACCAGGCTCACGAAAGGCTGGCGTCCCGGGGCAAGCAGCATCTGCGG
>CAZADK010000138.1:1852-8937 GCA_964483855.1 uncultured Rhodoferax sp. | reverse complement strand
CAGTGGCCTTTTTTCCGGCAGCTTCCAGATGTTTTGCGTGCGCTTCGAAACGCGCGAGCGCTTCGTCAAAGGCCTTGGCCTTTTTCGCCGTACGCTCATTGGCGTCGCCGCTGATGCCTGCTTTGCTGGCCGTGCGGGCGCGGGTCGCCAGCTTTTGACGCTGCAGCAGGTCTCGGTACTTGGTGCGCAGCTTACGGGTTCTATCGATGCGGCGCTGCGCATCGGCAGCAGTCAGTGCCTTGAGGTCGGCACCGAGACTGGACTCGAACAAGTCGATCTCGTTCTTGGCGAGAAAGGCGCGCGCGTGGTTGCGGTTGAAAGGCATACATTTCTCCCTGGCGTATTGAAGACTTCAGCATACACCGCGTCGCGTCGCGACGTTTCAGGTGAAACGCGCAAGTGGCGCTGTTCTACAGCCGATGGGCGCACCAGCTTACCCGGCCAACGGCACACTGCCACCACACTGCAATGAGAACCCAGAACAGGAGCAACACCATGAACACCATCGACAAGACCGTTCGCGCGGGGGCCCGCCTCGCGTTGCCAGTCTTGATGCTTGCGGCGTCGCAGGGGGCCTTGGCGCAGACCACCAAGCCCATGGCTGCCGCCAGCGCCATGACCTCGTCGGTCGGCGAGGGCGAGTACACGCGTGTCAGCGCCTTGATCGGCAAGAACGTGCACGGTGCCAACGATAAAAAAATTGGCGAAATCAACGACCTGATCATCGATGTCACCACCGGCGACGTGCGCTATGTGATGTTCGAGTATGACCCGAGCCTGTTCAAGAGCGGCAAGGTATATGCCGTACCCATGAAGAGTCTCACACTGGCGGCCGACGGCAAGACGCTGAGCTACAAGGGTGTCTCGCGAGAGCAACTCGACCGCGTGGCCACCGACAAGAAGGATTGGAAGGCGGCACTTGCCAATACGCGTTACCTCGACTCGGTGGACACTGTCTATGGCGTCAAGCGCGAGAACGTGAATCCGAACCTGCAGCGCGCCAGCGACCTGATCGGCCGCGACGTCAATAGCCGCGCAGGCAAGGACATTGGCGACATCAAGGAGCTGATCGTCGATATGCGCATGAGCACGGTGCGGTATGCCGTGCTGGCATTCGACCCGAGCATCTTCAGTGCCGAAAAGATGTTTGCTTTCCCGATGACAGCCTTCAAGCCGGGTGGAGACAAGGATCATCTGATGCTCGATGTGGACCGTCAGCGGCTCGAAGCGATGAAAGGCTTCGACAAGAAAATGTGGTCACTGGCTACCGACATCCGCTCGATCGAAGTGAACACATTGCCTTGAGTCCCGCGGGGGGTCCGCGCACGTGCGCGGGCAGCCACCCGCGGTGGCCTTCCATCGCCGCCCGATCTTCGCCGTCCAGTGGGCACCGACGTTGATGGTCCACATCCAACGGCAAACGACACGCGGGTCTGGCGAGCTGCAAGTTCAGCGCAGGCCCCCGCATCGGCGGTCCTTGCGATACTTGGCGGATGCAATTGCAGGACATCCTCTATTCCCAGGGTTTTGGCACGCGTCGTGTCTGCGCCGGTCTGGTGCAGCAAGGCCGGGTACGGGTACTTGCCAACAACGAGGACACGCAGCCCGTGCCCTGCCTGGACGCGACGACAGAACTCGACCCGCACGGCCTGCGCTTTAAGGTGCAAGGTGTGATCTGGCCCTACCGTGAGAAGGCCTACCTGATGCTGCACAAGCCCGCCGGCACCGAGTGTTCGCAAAAGCCGTCGACCTATCCCAGCATCTACACCTTGTTGCCCTCGCCGCTGCGCATGCGTCCCAACAAGTCGGCGGTGCAGGGCGTGCAGGCCGTCGGCCGGCTGGACCAGGACACCACCGGCTTGCTGCTGCTGACCGACGACGGCAAGTTCATCCACCGCATGAGTTCACCACGCCAGCACGTTCCGAAGGTGTACGAGGTGACCGTCAAGCATGCGCTCGACGACTCGCAGTTGCGGCGACTGCTGGACGGCGTGGTGCTCGACGACGATCCGCGGCTCGTGCGGGCGGCGGCGTGCGAGACCATGGGTACACATCAACTGAGCCTGACTTTGACCGAAGGCAAGTACCACCAGGTCAAACGCATGCTGGCTGCTGTCGGCAACCGGGTCGAAGCCTTGCACCGCTCGCGTATCGGCCAATTGGACTTGCCGCAAGACCTGGCCCCAGGCCAGTGGCGCTGGCTGCAAGCACGGGATCTGGCGCAGATCGCTGACTGACCGAGTCCACTGGCCAGCCAGACGAACTCGGTCTGACTGACCGAGCATCGGGCCAGGCAGACCAGCTCGGGCTTTTGAGCTCGGCTGTTCCAGCGCAGCCAGTCGCGCTCAGGCTCGCCGTTGCAGGAACGCCTCGACATACCTTGTGACCGTCTCGGTCTGGTCCCGATGCGGCGAATGGCCGCACCCGGGCAGCACCAGGCGCGTGATCTGCGTCGGGGGCAGATCGATGCCATCGATCTGGGCCAGGCTGCCAAAGGGGTCGTCTTCGCCCTGGAGCGCCAGCACCGGCGCTGCGATGCTGCTGCATTCGGGGCGGATGTCGAAGTCGCGGAATGCCGCATCGAGCCAAATATCGTTCCATTGCCAGAACGCGCAATCGACATCCCGGTGGTATCGCGCCAGCCTTTGCCGCAGGTCACCGGCCGTGAACGTCTCCCGGGCCTGTGTAATGCCGCGGATACCGACGTCCTCGACGACGATGTGAGGCGCCATGACGATGCAGGCGCTTACCGGGTGGCGGCTCGCGTACAGCAGCGCGATCGTGCCGCCGTCCGAATGCCCGACCAACACGGGCCGCTCGATGCCGAGCCGGGCCAGCAAGGCAGGCAACACCGACCAGGCTTCGCGATGCATGTAATCGGGCAGCAGGCGTCCATTGCGCACGCCATCGGTTTCGACCGACGGGCCGCGTACGCCCACGACCGGTTCGGACAGGCCGTACCCGCGCCGCGAATAGACCCATCCCGAACGCCCGGTCCGCGCGCACAACAAGCGCGGCCAGTCGCGCCACATTGCCACCGAGCCCAGGCCTTCGTGCAGGAACACCACGGGCGCCGCTGGAGCGGCATCGGGCGGGCCTGGCAGGAATTCGACCTCCAGTTCAGTTCGGGCGACGGTCATGAGTGGCATCCGACGCATGCTACCGAAAGCTTGCGTCATCCCCGGGCGGGCCTGCCGGCGTTATGCTCGGCCCCATGAATCTGTTTCTCGACTCCTTCTGGCGCGCCGCAGCCGATTGCCTGCGGCCGCGCGTGATCGTGTTGTCGATCCTGCCGCTGGTGCTGATGGTCGCGTTGTCGTTGACGCTGGGTTACTTTTACTGGGATGCCGCGCTCGATGGCGTGCGCGGCGTGCTCGAGGGTTCCTCGCTGGTCACGACGCTGTTCGAATGGTTGCAGGGCATTGGTGCCGAAGGGCTCAAGACCGTGCTGGCGCCGCTGATCGTGGTGTTTGCGGTAACGCCGCTGATCGTGGTGTTGTCGTTGCTGGTCGTGGCCCTGATGATGACGCCGACGCTGGTCACGATGGTGGCCGAGCGCCGCTTCGCGATGCTCGAGCGCAAGCGGGGCGGGTCGTTGCTGGCGAGCCTGCTGTGGTCGCTCGGCTCGACGCTGCTGGCCATCATCGCACTGCTGGTGTCGATTCCGCTGTGGCTTATCCCCCCGCTGATCCTGGTGCTGCCACCGCTGATCTGGGGCTGGCTGACCTATCGGGTCATGGCATTCGATGCGCTGGCGGAACATGCGAGCAAGCCCGAGCGCCTGGAAATCCTGCGCCGCTACCGCGCATGGCTGTTCGGCATCGGCGTGATCTGCGGTTTTCTGGGTGCTGCTCCGAGCCTGCTGTGGGCTTCTGGCGCCTTGTTTGTCGTGGCTTTTGTCATCCTGGTTCCGATCGCGATCTGGGTCTACACGCTGGTGTTTGCGTTTTCATCCCTGTGGTTTGCGCATTTCAGCCTGGCGGCGCTGCAAAACCTGCGCGACGAGGGGGCTGGCCCGGGCATACCACCTGCTGGGCCGCCGGTGCCCCTGCTGCAAGGCTCCGAATGAGCGTATTGGCGACTGCGGACATGCCGCAGGTGCCACCACTACCTTGATTCCTGTTGGAATCGTTCGATCAACTGCATCACCATCCCCATGTCAAACGACGACCCTGTACCCACGTTCGGACTGATCATCATCGGCGACGAGATCATGTCTGGAAAACGTGCCGACAAACACCTGCCAGCGGTGATCGAGCGGCTCCATGGACGTGGCCTGCAACTGGCCTATGCGGACTATGTCGGCGATTCGCGCCAACGCATCACCTCGTCGTTGCAGCGCGCCTTCGCGTCGTCGGACGTGGTGTTCTCCTGCGGTGGCATCGGTGCGACGCCCGATGACCACACACGGCAATGCGCGGCGCTGGCGCTGGGGGTGGAGTTGAGCCTGCATCCCAAGGCGCGGCTGCTGATCGAGGAGCGTATGCGCGAGGTGGCGCTGGAGCACGGCTTGCCGTATGAGCCCGACCGTGCCGACAATCAGCACCGGTTGAACATGGGCGTGTTTCCGGCGGGCTGCGACATCATTCCCAACCCCTACAACAAGATACCGGGTTTCAGCTGCTGTCCGGTGCCCTCACCCGGCAAGCGCGACGGCAAGGGCAACGGCGCCGTGCACTTCGTACCGGGTTTCCCGGTCATGGCGTGGCCGATGATCGAGTGGGTGCTCGATACCCACTACACGCATTGTTTTCATCGCAACCCGTCGCTCGAGATGTCCGTCATCGTGTTCGGAGCGATGGAGGCGGCATTGACGCCGCTGATGGAAGACCTGGAGCGTCGTTTCGATGCCGTGCGGGTGTTCAGCCTGCCCAGCGTCGACCACCCTCAGCTTGGCCGACATATCGAACTCGGTGTCAAGGGGCCGGCGGCGGCGATCGGGCCGGCCTTTGCAGCCTTGCGCGTCGGATTACAAGCCTTCGACCTGCGATTGGGCCCTGAAGTGGTGCGGAAATAGAGTGCACTATATCGGTGCATTCGGATGGTTATGCACCTTGATTGAGCAATCGAGTAGGTCCATTCTTGGCGCTGTCGGAGCGGGACGCGGCGAAGCCGCGCGAACACAGGGCACAATGCCCGCTGGCAAAAAGAGTGCGAGAGTGCGCACGCCCAAGCCCTGGCATAAAAACTGCGTTTAGCCGCAGGCATAACATTTCAGCAACAGCCTTACAGGAGTATTTGATGGCCAAGACCGTCGCAGACGTGATCAAGATGGTGAAGGACAACGAAATCAAGTTCGTCGATTTCCGTTTCACCGACACCCGTGGCAAGGAACAGCACGTGACCGTGCCTGTTTCCCATTTCGACGAAGACAAGTTCATCTCGGGCCACGCGTTCGATGGTTCGTCCATTGGTGGCTGGAAAGGCATCGAAGCGTCGGACATGTTGTTGATGCCCGACTCGAACACCGCCAACATCGACCCCTTCTTCGAAGAGCCCACGCTGTTCATGAGCTGCGACGTGGTCGAGCCGGGCGATGGCAAGGCGTACGACCGTGACCCGCGCTCGATCGGCAAGCGCGCCGAAGCCTACCTGAAGGCGTCGGGTATGGGCGACACCGCATTCTTTGGCCCGGAGCCCGAATTCTTCATCTTCGACGACGTGCGCTGGAATGTCGATATGTCCGGTTGCTTCGTCAAGATCGACGAATACGAGGCGCCCTGGAACTCCGGCAAGAAGATCGAGGGTGGCAACCGAGGCCATCGTCCCACCGTCAAAGGCGGTTATTTCCCGGTTCCTCCGGTCGACAGCACGCAGGACCTGCGCGCGGAATGCTCGTTGATTCTCGAGTCGCTGGGTGTCCCGGTCGAGGTATTCCACCACGAGGTGGCGGGCGCCGGCCAGAACGAGATCGGCACCAAGTTCAGCACGTTGGTGCAACGCGCCGACTGGACGCAGCTGCTCAAGTATGTGGTGCACAACGTTGCCAACTCCTACGGCAAGACAGCCACCTTCATGCCCAAGCCGATCGTCGGCGACAACGGCTCCGGCATGCACGTGCACCAGTCGGTCTGGAAAGACGGCAAGAACCTGTTTGCCGGTGACGGTTATGCCGGTTTGTCGGACTTTGCGCTGTATTACATCGGCGGCATCATCAAGCATGCCCGTGCGCTCAACGCGATCACCAATCCGGGCACCAACAGCTACAAGCGCCTGGTTCCGCACTTCGAGGCACCCGTGAAACTGGCGTACTCCGCCAAGAATCGCTCGGCATCGATCCGTATTCCCTATGTGGCCAGCCCCAAGGGCCGCCGGATCGAGGCGCGTTTCCCGGATCCGCTGGCCAACCCGTACCTGTGCTTCGCTGCCCTGCTGATGGCCGGTCTGGACGGCGTGGAGAACAAGATCCATCCCGGCGAGGCTGCCACCAAAGACCTGTACCATCTTCCGCCAGAGGAAGATGCGAAGATCCCGACCGTCTGTCACAGCCTGGACCAGGCCCTCGAATACCTGGACCGCGAGCGGGCGTTCCTGACCAAGGGTGGCGTGTTCACCGACACCATGCTCGATGGCTACATTGAGCTCAAGATGCAGGAAGTCACGCGCATGCGCATGACGACCCATCCAGCCGAATTCGACATGTATTATTCGCTGTAGCCTGAGCCAGCTGGCGCTGCTGTTTGCAGGCCGGCATCCCGCAACACGAGAGGGCGGCAGCGACCGAGGGCGGCACAGACCGCCCTTTTCTGCGAGAGGGCGGCACAGACCGCCCTTTTCTTTTTGTGGGAACAGCGCCAGTTTGGTCAATCCCGCCAATTGACGCATACTGGACAGTCGTCCCTGCCTTTGAAGACGCGTGGAGATAGCATGAAGAGTCTTTCGCTGATACCCCTGATCGCTTCCTTGCTGGCCCTGACCGGTCTGGCCCGGGCAGAAATCTATCGTTGCGGCAACGAGTACACCAACAAGATCACCGAAGCCCAGAAGGGCCAGTGCAAGCTGTTGGAGGGTGCAAATGTCACGATCGTGGAAGGTTTCAAGCCTCCTGCAGTCAAGCCTGCTGCTGCGCCCACATCGCGTCCATC
>CAZADK010000138.1:0-1842 GCA_964483855.1 uncultured Rhodoferax sp. | reverse complement strand
GGAAAAACGTGGCAGCGAAGCACGCAATTACCAGAAATACCTGGACCGGGTAGCTGAACTCAAGGCCGATCTCGGACGCACCGAGAGCGACATCGCCGGCATCCGCCGCGAGCTCGGGCGCGTCTCCGGCACGAAATAGTGCGTACCGGCAACGGACCTTCTCCTTTCCCCCCCGTCACCGTCCCCGCGCGATTTCGCCCCTTCGACCGCCTGGCCACGCTGGTTGCCGTGGTGCGGGGAGACGGTATCGTGGTCTTTGCGAACTCTGCGCTGGAAGACGCACTGGGTGTTTCGCGTCGCACCATCGAGGCATCGCAGTTCGCCGACAACTTCACCGAACGGCAGTTACTGCTCAACGCGCTGCGCAGCGCCGGAGACAACGAGTTCGCGGCCCTGCGTTACGACGCCTGGCTCAACCGGCTCAACCATGAGCCGCTGCCGGTCCATGTCATCATCACGCAGACCGAATCCCGGGGCGAGATCATCGTGGAGTTGCTGCCACTGGAGCAACAGGCGCGGCAGGACCGCGAGGAACGTCTGACCGACCAGGCGCAGGCCAACAAGGAGCTGATTCGCAATCTGGCGCACGAGATCAAGAACCCGCTGGGCGGCATCCGCGGCGCGGCACAGTTGCTGGAGATGGAGATCGATGACCGGGGCCTGACCGAATACACCCAGGTCATCATCCGCGAGGCCGATCGGTTGCAGTCCCTGGTCGATCGGCTGCTGGCACCCCACCGGTTCCCGCACCGGGTCGCGGATGTCAACATTCATGAGGTTTGCGAGCGGGTGCGTTCGCTGGTGGTGGCCGAGTTCCCGCGCGGCTTGAAAGTGGTGCGCGACTACGACACCTCGATACCCGAGCTGCGTGCGGACCGCGAGCAACTGATCCAGACCGTGCTCAACATCGCGCGTAATGCCTGCCAGGCTTTGACCGAGCGCATCGCCGCAGCCGACGCCTGTTTGACGCTGCGGACACGGGTTGTGCGGCAGATCACTTTCGGCAAGCAGCGTTACAGGTTGGCATTGGAATTGCATGTCATCGACAACGGGCCTGGTGTTCCAGACTCGATCAAGGATCGCATCTTCTACCCGTTGGTGTCAGGGCGCGAGGGTGGTTCCGGACTGGGGTTGACGCTGGCGCAGACATTTGTCCAGCAGCACCACGGGATGATCGAGGTGGACAGCATGCCGGGACGTACTGATTTCAAGATACTCATACCTCTGCCCTGACCCTTGTCCACCATCAACCTTACCCTCGGGCACCCTGTGTGCCGTGCCGCATCATGAAGCCGATCTGGATCGTCGATGATGACCAGTCGATTCGTTTCGTGCTGGAGAAGGCCCTCTTGCGGGAGAATCTGGCCACCCGCAGCTTCACCAACATCCGCGATGTGATTTCGGCACTCGAAGGCGCCGGAGAAAATGACGGTCCCCAGATCCTGGTCAGCGATATCCGCATGCCGGGTGGCTCCGGTCTGGAATTGCTGGAGAAGGTCAAGCGGGCCCGCCCCGGATTGCCGGTCATCATCATGACCGCGTTCTCCGACCTCGAGAGCGCGGTGTCCGCGTTCCAGGGCGGGGCGTTCGAATACCTGCCCAAGCCGTTCGACCTGCCCAAGGCGGTGGAGTTGATCCGCCGCGCCATGCAGGAGAGCCAGCGCGAGCAGGTGTCGGAGCATCGCGCCGCAACGGCACCCGAGATGTTGGGCCAGGCCCCCGCGATGCAGGACGTGTTCCGGGCCATCGGCCGCCTGAGCCAGAGCAACGTCACGGTGCTGATCACCGGCGAATCGGGCACCGGCAAGGAACTGGTGGCGCGCGCGCTGCACAAGCATTCGC
>CAZADK010000137.1:0-8949 GCA_964483855.1 uncultured Rhodoferax sp. | reverse complement strand
TCACTCAAAAAAGGTCCTTTCGTCGACCACCACCTGGCCCAGAAGGCCGACAAGGCGGTCACCGGCAAGGACAAGAAACCGATCAAGACCTGGTCGCGCCGTTCGATGATCCTGCCGGAATTCATCGGCCTGACTATTGCCGTGCACAACGGCAAGCAGCACGTGCCGGTCTATATCACCGACCAGATGGTCGGCCACAAGCTGGGCGAATTCGCGCTCACTCGGACCTTCAAAGGTCATCCGGCCGACAAAAAAGTCGTGCGAAAGTAAGGCAACACCATGGAAACCAAAGCAACATTGCGCGGCGTGCGTCTGTCCGTGGACAAGGGCCGGCTCGTCGCCGACCTGATTCGTGGCAAGCGGGTCGACCAGGCCTTGAACACCTTGCAGTTCACACAGAAAAAAGCTGCCGTGATCATCAAGAAGGTGCTGGAGTCTGCGATTGCAAACGCTGAGCACAACGACGGTGCCGATATCGACGAACTGAAGGTCAAGACCATCTATGTCGAGCAGGGCACCTCGCTGCGCCGCTTCACCGCCCGCGCCAAGGGGCGCGGCAACCAGATCCGCAAGCCCACGTGCCACGTGTACGTGACGGTCGGCAACTGATAGAGGCACAGACAATATGGGACAAAAAATCCACCCCACAGGGTTTCGCCTGTCGGTCAGCCGCAACTGGGCGTCACGCTGGTACGCAAGCGACCGTGACTTCGCCGGCATGCTGGCCGAAGACATCAAGGTGCGCGAGTACCTCAAGAAGAAACTCAAGAACGCGTCGGTATCGCGCGTGTTGATCGAGCGCCCCGCCAAGAACGCGCGCATCACCATCTTCTCGGCACGGCCGGGCGTGGTGATCGGCAAAAAGGGCGAGGACATCGAGAACCTCAAGCGCGAGCTGGGCAAGCAACTGGGCGTGCCGGTGGCCGTCAACATCGAGGAAGTGCGCAAGCCCGAGATCGATGCCAAGCTGATCGCCGACAGCATCACGCAGCAGCTCGAGAAACGCATCATGTTCCGCCGCGCCATGAAACGCGCGATGCAAAACGCGATGCGCCTGGGCGCGCTGGGTATCAAGATCATGTCCTCGGGTCGCCTGAACGGCATCGAGATCGCCCGTTGCGAGTGGTACCGCGAAGGCCGTGTGCCGTTGCATACCCTGCGCGCCGACATCGACTATGGCACCTCGGAAGCCAAGACCACGTATGGCGTCATCGGCGTCAAGGTCTGGGTCTACAAGGGCGATACGCTGGGCCGAAACGACTTGCCAGCCGCCGCCGAGCCACGCTCCGAAGACGAGCGTCGCCCGCGTGGTCCGCGTCGCGATGCACGTCCGGGCTCCGATCGACCGACAGGTGCCCGGCCAGCGCGCCGCGCTGTCGGCGCCAACATGGCGCCGGCCGATGGCAGCGACAAGCCAGCAGAAGCCACGGCTGCAGCACCCGCTGACGCCACCAAACCCTCCGTTAAGCGCGTCCGCAAGGCAAGCGCGCCAGCTGCAGCAGCTGACGGTACCAAGACCTGATTTCCAGGTCTAGCAATCGGAGAAAACCATGCTGCAACCCGCTCGCAGAAAATACCGCAAGGAGCAAAAAGGCCGCAATACCGGCATTGCCACCCGCGGCAATTCGGTGGCCTTCGGAGACTTCGGTCTCAAGTCCACCGATCGTGGCCGCCTGACGGCCCGCCAGATTGAATCCGCCCGTCGGGCGATTTCCCGCCACGTCAAGCGTGGTGGCCGCATCTGGATCCGGATCTTCCCGGACAAGCCGATTTCCCAGAAACCCGCAGAGGTGCGGATGGGTAACGGTAAGGGTAACCCCGAGTACTACGTGGCCGAGATCCAGCCCGGCAAGGTGCTCTACGAGATCGTCGGCGTGCCAGAAGAACTGGCACGTGAGGCGTTTCGCCTGGCGGCGGCCAAACTGCCGCTGCGCACCACATTCGTGGCGCGCATGATCGGCCAATAAGGGCCACTGCCCGGAGAACTATCGTGAACACCAAAGAACTACGCCAGAAAGACGTGGCTGCCCTTGAAACGGAAGTCAAGTCGTTGCAAAAGGCGCACTTCGGCCTGCGCATGCAAAAGGCCATTCAGCAACTCACCAACACCTCGACGCTGCGTTCGACGCGGCGCGACATTGCTCGCGCCAAGACGATCCTGGCCGAGAAGCAACATGCGGCCCAGCCTGCCAAAGAAGGAGCGGCCAAATGACGGAAGAAAACGGTCAAGTGACTGAAGCAAAAGTATCCCGTAAACGTACCCTGATCGGGAAGGTAGTCAGCGACAAGCGTTCCAAGACGGTGACAGTGCTGATCGAGCGTCGTGTCAAGCACGACCTCTACGGCAAGATCGTCGGCAAGTCCAGCAAGTACCACGCCCATGATGAAAATGGCGAGTACAAAATGGGCGACACCATCGAGATCACCGAGAGCCGTCCGATCTCCAAGACCAAGAACTGGGTTGCGACCAAGTTGATCCAGAAAGCAGTCATTGTCTGATGGCATTGCGCTGCCCGGCGGCGCCTAGTCGCAAAACGGCTCACAATGTGAGCCGTTTTGCTTTGCATGTGCGAAACAGATCTCACCCGGCGGCTCCACACTCGGACCGCGGACAACCACGAACCCCCAACAGGAGCGAACCATGATCAAAGTAGGCGACACCCTTCCCGAAGCCACGCTGATGGAATTTTCGGAAGTCGAAGGCAACGGATGCAGCATCGGCCCCAACCCGGTAGCTGTCGCCAAGGCCACTGCGGGCAAGACGATCGCGGTGTTTGCCCTGCCCGGTGCGTTCACGCCGACCTGTTCGGCCAAACACGTGCCGGGTTACCTTGAGAAGTACCCTGAGCTCAAGGCCGCGGGCGTCGATGAAATCTGGTGCGTCAGCGTCAACGATGCATTTGTGATGGGTGCCTGGGCGCGTGATCTGAAATCCCAGGGCAAGGTGCGCATGCTGGGCGACGGCGACGCCGCGTTCACCAAGGCTACCGGGCTGACGCTTGACCTGAATGGCAAGGGCATGGGCCTGCGCAGTGCGCGTTATTCGATGCTCGTCAAGGACGGGAAGGTGACGTCGCTGAATGTCGAGGCGCCAGGAAAGTTCGAAGTCAGCGACGCGACCACCATGTTGGCCCAGGCCCAGGCCTGAACTGGCCTTACCGGGCGATTCAAAGGTCGGCCTTGAGGAAGTGCGACCCGGCAATCGGGTGATGCCGCGTCCACCTGTGCCATCAGCGTGGCACCGCGCGGCGGGCCATAGTGACTGGGTAGCCGCACCAACTCGGTCTCGAAGTCCTGGAAACACAGATCGACTCCGAGTTGGCTTGCACACTCGCGCAGCAATACACGGATGCAATCCCATTCCTGGGCCGTTGATGGCGTGCGCAGTTCGGTCATCGGCATGGCCGTCGTATCGCAGGTGTTGCGGTCAACCGCCCAGTGCCACGCCCCAGGCCACCAGCCCGGAGCAGGCGGCCAGCACCACCACCGCAGCCAGTCGCGACAACGCGTCGTCGCGTGAGCCCTGCAGCGGGCCGGTTGTCACTGTCTTGTCGCCGTCGAGCATCGGTTTGACCAGGTTGTCGCGCTTGGCGAAATAGTAGTAGGTGATGGCCAGCAGATGCAAGACGATCAGGGCGATCAGCACGAACTTCCCGTAGGTCGTGTGGTAGTTCGTGGCCAAGGCCACGGTGTTGTTGGATACGAACTTCGCAAACGGACCGACTGCTGCGATCTCGTCGTCGCTGATCACGCCGGTGGATACCTGTGCCAGCAGAATCACCAGCAGCGCAAACACCGATGCCGCCCCCAGCGGGTTATGGCCGATGCTGTGTTCGGGTGCTCCCTGGCCCTTGAGATAACGTAACACCGTACCCGGGCTGTAAATGAAACTCGCGAATCGCGACCAACGGCCACCGATCAATCCCCAGACCAACCGGAACAAGAGCAGACTGGCAATGGCAAACCCGAAACGGAAATGCCAGATCATGGCGTTTCCGCCGATCTGGCTGGTGACGACCGAACCGATGATGCAGGCGACCAGCAGCCAGTGAAACAGGCGGGTCGGCAGGTCCCAGACTCGGATGGTGTCGCTGGCAGTGTGCATCGTTGGACTGCTTTTCGAAGTGGGCGGAACTAGCCGCGTTTACAACTTGTCGTGCCCAAGGCATGCTAGGTTGCGACGGACAATCGGCGGTCCAGGCTCTCGAACGTAAAGTTTACGGCAGATGCCCCGTCAATGGGTTGTCAGCCACGCGCAAAAGGGCGCAAGATCAAGCTTTTGACATCGGAAGCAGGGAAAGACCATGGATCGACGGCATTTCAATACGGTTACCAGCGCCATGCTGGCTTCAGTGATCATGCTCGCCCACGCGCGTGCAGCGGCCCTGACGCTCGGCGACCTGACCGATGGAGAGGCATCGGACGGACTCAAGACGGCCCTGGAAAAGGGCGCGCTGGCGGCGGTCAGCCTGCTCGGGCGCCAGGACGGATTCCTGGGCAACGACAAGGTCCGCATTCCGCTGCCCGGCTTTCTCAAAGACGCTTCCAAGTTGCTCAAGACCTTTGGCCAAGGCAAGCGGGTCGATGAACTGCTGACCGCCATGAACCGGGCAGCCGAAGCGGCGGTGCCAATGGCCAAGGACCTGCTCGTGGGCGCGGTCAAATCCATGTCGGTGACCGATGCGAAGAAGATCCTGCAAGGTGGCGACACCTCGGTCACGGACTTTTTTGCGGGCAAGACGCGAGCGCCGCTGAGCGTGCAGTTCCTGCCGGTCGTGACCAAGGCCACCGAAAAAGTGGATCTCGCGTCCAAGTACAACCGCGTGGCCTCCAAGGCGGCCGGCATCGGGCTGGTGGGCAAGGACGAGGCGAAGATCGAAAACTATGTCACGGGCAAGACCCTCGATGGCCTGTTCTTCATGATCGGGGAAGAGGAGAAAAAGATCCGCCGCGATCCGGTCGGCACCGGCAGTGCCATCCTGAAGAAGGTGTTTGGCGTATTCAAATGAGGCCGCGTAGCGCCGGCGACGCGGGCGGGAATCCTATGCGGGCGCAAGCAGGCCCGGGTTGACCCCCTGTCGCGGATGGCCGCGCTCGGCGGCTGGATAATCCGCCGATGCGTCGTCGTCTCGCCCTTGCCTTGCCGGTTTGTCTCGTCGGCGTTCTGTCGGCCTGCGCACCGACCTTCAACTGGCGCGAACTGCCGATCGGATCCACCGCCCTGACGGCGCTGTTTCCGTGCAAGCCACAGACCGTGACGCGCACCGTACCGATCGCCAACGAGGCGCGCGATCTGGCGATGCGCAGTTGTGACGCCGGTGGCGTCACCTTTGCCGTCGCCCATGCCGTCTTGGCGGATCCCGCGCAGGCACCGTTGGTGTTGGCCGCCTGGCGCGCATCGACGCTGGCCGGTGTGCGGTCGGATCCGGGCTCGGTGTCGTCGGAACCTCCCAAGGGTCTGCCGGCGCTGCCCCAGTTGCAGGTCTTGCGCGCCGGCCGCGCTGGGGGTGATGCGCAGGCCGTGAGCCTGCTTGGGGTGTGGTTCGCCAAGGGGGGCGACGTGTTTGCCGTTTTCATGATGGCGCCGGAAATTCCCGCTGACGCGGCCGAGTCCTTCTTCGCCGGGCTGCGCTTGCGATGATCATCTCGTCCCGCCGCACCGCCATTGCGGTGTTCCTGGCCTTTGCCTGCGCCTACTTCCTCTCCGCCCTGATACGGGCTGTCACGGCCACGTTGTCGCCGCAGCTGACCGAGGAGTTCTCCATGCATGCGCGCGACCTCGGTTTGCTGGCCGGCGGCTATTTCCTGGGGTTTTCGGCCACGCAACTGCCTTTGGGTACCTGGCTGGATCGGTACGGCCCGAAACGGGTGTTGCTGTATTTTCTGGCGGTGGCGGTGCTCGGATGTCTGGCGTTCGCGATGGCCAGCAGTTTTGCCGCGCTGTTGGCAGCCCGCGTGTTGTGTGGCGTCGGCCTGAGCGCGTGCCTGATGGCGCCCTTGACCGGCTACCGGCGCTGGTTCGCGCCAGCGATCCAGACCCGCAGCAACGCCTGGATGCTGATGATCGGCTCCACCGGAATGGTGGCTTCGACACTGCCAGTGCAGTGGTTGTTGCCGACCGTCGGCTGGCGGCCGATGTTTCTGGCTTTGGGGGTCTTGATGGTGTTGTCGATGCTGCTCATCGCCTGGCGGGTGCCGCAGTGGGAACCCAGGGCTGCGCACCCTGCCGATACGGTACCGGTGCATGGTTACCGGGTGGTCTGGGGTGACCCGTATTTCCGGCGTCTGGCGCCGCTGGGATTCTTCTGTTATGGCGGGCTGCTGTCGATGCAGACCTTGTGGGCGGCGCCGTGGATGGAGAAGATTGCCGGCTTCTCGCCGTTGCAGTCGGCGACAGGCCTGTTCTGGATCAACATCGCCATGTTGTGCACCTTCTGGGCCTGGGGCATGGTGGGGCCCACGCTGGCGCGGCGCGGTCTGGACGCCGATATCCTGATCACCTGGGGGCTGCCCTTGAGTTTTGTCGTCATGGCGCTTGTCATCGCGACACCCGCAGGCATGGGGCCGGCAGCTGGCGCGATGCTCGCGCTGTATTGCGTGTGCTCCAGCTTCGTCACGCCCTCACAACCGGCGCTGGGAATGGCATTTGCCCCCGAGCTGGCCGGGCGGGCGTTGACCGCGTTCAACCTGGTGATTTTCCTGGGCGTGTTCGTGATCCAGTGGAGCATCGGATTGATGATTGACGCGCTGATGGCGCTGGGATGGTCGGAACCGGGCGCCTACCGGCTGGCGTTCACGGTGTTCCTGTGCTGCGGTATGGCGTCGTACCTGCATTTCCTGCGTGGCCCGCGCCATAATCAGGCGACACCATGACCGCCGGCCTGTTGATCATTGCCCATACCCCATTGGCCAGTGCGCTGCGCCATTCGGTGCTGCACGTGTTTCCCGATGGCGCGCCGCATGTGGTCGCTCTGGATATCGATAGTGACCTGCCGTTCGAACAATTGCAGGACGATGCCCGGCGCGCGATGGAGTCGCTCGGCACCCCGCGCACACTGGTGCTGACCGACGTGTTTGGAGCCACACCCTGCAACGTGGCGCAAAAACTGGTGGACGGCGTGCATGCCAGGCTGATTGCCGGCGTCAACCTGCCGATGTTGCTGCGTGCCATGACCTACCGGCGCGAACCCCTCGAGGCCCTGGTTGCCCGCGCCATGGCCGGTGGCGTGCAAGGGGTGATGCAGGTGGCGACCGCGGCTCCCCAGAATCAGCCCAGAAAGAAACATGATCAAGACCCCGGCGACCATCAGCAATAAGCTGGGATTGCATGCGCGTGCATCGGCCAAGCTGACCAAGCTCGCCGGCAGTTACCCCTGCGAAGTCTGGATGTCACGCGGCGAACGCCGTGTCAACGCCAAGAGCATCATGGGCGTGATGATGCTGGCTGCGGGCATGGGGTCCACGGTCGGGATCGAGACCGACGGCGACCGCGAGCAGGAGGCCATGGACGCGCTGCTGGCGCTGATCGCCGACAAGTTCGGAGAGGGCGAGTGAGTTTTTCCATCCACGGCCTGGCAGTTGCGCGCGGCATCGCGATCGGCCGTGCCGTGCTGGTGGCGTCGAGTCGCGTCAATGTCGCGCACTATTTCATCCGCGGAGACGAGGTGCTGGCCGAGATCGAACGAGTCCGGGCCGGCCGCAATGCGGTGATCGACGAAATCCATCGCCTGCAGCGCACGATCAGCCACATGGGGCCCAAGGAGGCGCCGCACGAACTGACTGCACTGATGGACGTGCACCTGATGCTGTTGCAGGACGAGGAGCTGATCATGGGTGTCAAGCACTGGATCGCCGACCGGCTGTACAACGCAGAGTGGGCGCTCACGACGCAGCTGGAGGTAATCGCGCGTCAATTCGACGAAATGGAGGATGAGTATCTGCGCGAGCGCAAGGCGGACCTCGAGCAGATCACCGAAAAGGTGTTGGCCGCCATGAACGGCATGGCCTCGCCGATAGCCCATGCCGGGCTGCGCGTGCCCCGCAAGACGGTGCACCAGGAGCTGTTGCTGGAGACGACCATCGACGTGCCACTCATCCTGGTGGCGCATGACCTGTCGCCGGCCGACATGCTGCAGTTCAAGCAAAGCGTGTTTGCTGGTTTCATCACCGATGTCGGCGGGCGAACCTCGCATACGGCCATCGTCGCGCGCAGCATGGACATTCCGGCCGTGGTCGGTGCACGCATGGCCAGCCATCTGATCCGGCAGGACGATTGGGTGATCGTCGATGGCGAAGCCGGCGTCGTGATCGTCGATCCCTCGGCCATCGTGCTGGCCGAATACGGCTTCCGGCAACGCCAGGGTGAAATCGACCGCGGGCGGCTGTCGCGCCTGCTGCACACACCGGCGCTCACGCTTGATGGACAGAAGGTCGAACTGCTGGCCAACATCGAGATGCCCGAGGACGCTACCGGAGCCATTCAGTCTGGCGCGGTCGGCGTCGGTCTGTTCCGCAGCGAGTTTCTGTTCATGGGTCGCAACGGCCATTTGCCGGACGAGCAAGAACAATACGAGGCCTACCGACGCGCACTCGAAGGCATGCAGGGCTTGCCGGTCACGATACGCACCGTCGATATCGGCGCGGACAAGCCGCTGGACAGGACTGCGCGGGACGATGCCCATCTCAACCCGGCCCTTGGCCTGCGGGCGATCCGCTGGAGCCTGGCCGACCCGGACATGTTCCTGACCCAGTTGCGCGCCATACTCCGTGCCGCTGCCCATGGGCAGGTCAACCTGCTGGTGCCGATGCTGGCCCATGCCAGCGAGATCCGGCAGACCTTGTCGCTGCTCGACCATGCGCGCACGCAACTCGACAAGCGCGGTGTTTCTTACGGGCCGTTGCGGCTGGGAGCGATGATCGAGATTCCGGCAGCGGCCTTGATGCTGGATG
>CAZADK010000136.1:0-8966 GCA_964483855.1 uncultured Rhodoferax sp. | reverse complement strand
TCCCGCCCCTGGTCACGGGCGCAACGGCGCACAGGCCTATAGCGACTCTCCCGTGATGCGGGTGCAGTCGCTCGATTTGAATCCGGGTGACCTGTGCCTCAGCGCCCACCACACGAGGCGACCCCGAATCCCCGCTGCGCTGGACGTGCAAGAGTCTTATGCAGTTGGCCCGCGAGCTCACCTCCAGCGGACACCCCATCAGCCACGTCTCTGTAGGCGTGCTCCTGAAGGAACTCGGCTACAGCCTGCAAGGCAACCGCAAGACATTGGAAGGTGGCGATCACCCCGACCGAGGCGCTCAATTCGAGTACATCAACGACAAGGTGGGTGCGGCGTTGAATGCTGGCCAACCGGTCATCTCCGTGGACACGAAGAAGAAGGAACTGGTTGGTCAGTACAAGAACGCCGGCAAGGAGTGGCACCCCGAAGGACAGCCCGAGCAAGTCAAGGTCCACGACTTCATCGACCCAGAGCTTGGGCGAGCCAACCCGTACGGCGTGTACGACCTGGGCAGCAATAGCGCTTGGGTGAGCGTGGGCACCGATCACGATACCTCCAGCTTTGCAGTGGCCACCATTCGCCGCTGGCGGCAGTCCATGGGTCAGGAGCTGTATCCGAGCGCCAAAGAGCTGACGATTACCGCCGATGGCGGAGGAAGCAACGGCTCCAGGGTGCGACTATGGAAGCTCGAACTGCAGCATTTGGCCGATGAGCTGGCCATGCCCATCCGCGTGCTCCACTTCCCTCCAGGCACGAGCAAATGGAACAAGATCGAGCATCGCCTGTTCTCGTACATCAGCATGAACTGGCGAGGCACGCCACTGATCAGTCACGAAGTCATTGTCAACCTGATCGCCGCCACCACCACGCGCAAGGGATTGAAGGTGCGCGCAGCGATCGATCGAACCATCTACCCCACCGGGGTCAAAGTCAGCGACAAGGACTTCGCCGCGATCCGACTTATTCGCCACGAATTCCACGGCGAGTGGAACTACACGGTGGCTCCAAACACCTCGTAAAAGATTTGGTCACCATGGCGCCGTGCAAACCCAGCAAGATGCCGTCGAGCTTGCCCAGGCGGAACTGCTCTTCAGCGGTTGCCACAATGGGTGCCGTCAATCGCTCGAAGGCGTCGCGCGTGACCGGCCCACCCGGCTGGGCATGGGCGCTGAGCACGTGCACCAGCTCCCAGCCATAGTCACGTCCGGCGTCCAGGAAACCGGCCAGTTCGGTGTTGGCGTGTTGCCGCGCTTCGACCGCGTCCTGCCCGAGCAACACGCCACGCTGCAGGAAGTCAGCCCAGGTCGTGGGCAGTTTGCAGAACGTGTTGGTCTCGTGCGAGACCTCAGCCGTGAGGATGGTGAATGGCCTGGCCATGTCTGTGCCGACTACTGCAGCGGGTGGTGGCAGGCCAGCGCGTGTCCGCCGTCGAAGGCGATCGCGGGGCGTTCGGAACGACAACGCTCGGTCGCATTCGGACAGCGCGGCGCGTAAGCACAACCGGAAGGCAGGTTGAACGCGTCCGGAATCTCCCCGCTCAGACGGTTGATGACTCGCCGACGCAAAGGGTCGGGCTCAAACGTGCTGTCCATCAGGGCGCGCGTGTAGGGATGTCTGGGCGCGGCGTTGGCTGTCGGCAGCACCTCGACCACCCGACCCAGGTACATCACGACGATGCGGTCGCAGAAGTATCGGATCAGGCCCAGGTCGTGCGAAATGAACAGGTAGGTCAGGCCCAGGTCCTGTTTGAGTCGTTCCAGCAAGGCCACGATTTGTGCCTGTATGGATACATCCAGCGACGCCGTAGGTTCATCCAGCACCAGGAACTCGGGCTGCAGTGCCAGCGCCCGGCCGATGCCGACACGTTGCTTCTGGCCGCCCGAGAGCTGGTGCGGGTAACTACGCGCCAGTGCCGGATTCAAACCCACCATGGCCATCAGGCGATGTACGTGTTCGACCGATTTTTTTGCATCCAGCGTCTTGCCCTGCACCAGCATCGGTTCGAGTAGAGCACGGCTGACGCTGTAACGCGGGTCGATGGACGAATAGGGATCCTGGAACACGAACTGCATGCGCCGGCGTAGCTGTCGCAAGGCACTGCCCGGCAGGCTCGCCAGGTCCACACCGTCGAATAGGACCTGGCCGCGCGTGGCTTCGAGCAGGCGCAAGACGAGCCGGGCCAGAGTCGACTTGCCGCAACCGGATTCGCCCACGACGCCGGTCACCCGTCCTCTGGGAATATCGAGCGTGACGTCGCCGACGGCGGTCATGCTGCGTTGGCGTCCGAACAGGCTGGCGCGGGTGGTGAATATTTTGCTCAGAGTGCGCACCTCGACCAGGTTGGCGCTTTTGGCGGCGGCTTCAGCCATGCTGCGCTCCTTGCGGAAAGTGGCACGAGACCCGGCCCTGCCCATGCGATTGCAGTGCCGGCGCTACGTCGCTGCAGATGGCCTGGGCCAAAGTGCAGCGGGGTTGAAAGCGGCAACCAGCCGCGTAACTGGCGGCGCTGGGGACCAGGCCTGAAATCCCGGTCAGGCTGCCGGCGGCCTGTCCGGCGCGTGTGATGCAGGCGATCAGTGCTCGCGTATAAGGGTGGGCGGACTGGGCGAAGATGGCATTCACCGCGTTGCTTTCGGCCACCCGTCCCGCGTACAGCACAACGACTTGGTCACAGGCCTGGGCCACCACGCCCATGTCGTGGGTAATCAGCAGCAGCGCCAGACCGCGCTCGCGCACCAGGTCAACCAGGATCTGGATGATCTGCGCCTGGATCGTCACGTCCAGCGCCGTCGTCGGCTCGTCGGCGATGATCAGGTCGGGGTCACCGGCCAGCGCCATCGCGATCACGATGCGCTGCTTCATGCCGCCCGACATTTGGTGCGGGTACTGCAGATAGACCAGGGTTGCATTCGGTATGCGCAGTTGCTGCAGCAGGTCGATGCTGCGCGTCTTGGCCGCCTCGGCGCCAAGGCCCAGGTGCAAACGCGCGACCTGGTCAATTTGGGCGCCGACCTGGAGCATCGGATCGAGCGAGGTCATGGGGTTCTGCGTGATGAGCGCAATGCGCCGTCCGCGCAAGGCCCGGAAGTCGGCCTCTGGCAGGGTCATCAGATTGGTACCGTCCAGGGTGACGCTGCCGTGGCTGATGCGCCCGCCAATCAGCGGCAGCAGGCCCATGATGGCCATCGCCGTAAGCGACTTGCCCGAACCGGACTCGCCCACCAAGCCCAGGATCTGGCCCTTCTCGATGTCCAGCGAGATGCGGTCGATCAACTCCATCTTGCCGATCTGTACTGACACCTCCCGCACGCTCAGGAATGCCATGTCAGTCCCGCCCGGCCGCCCCGAAGGGACTGACGGCCCCCTCGGGGGGACAGCGAACGCCGTGCGCGTGGAGGCAGTCACGTTAATAGTCCCTCAGCCGGTTGCGGATGTCCATGGCGTCGATTAAAGAGTCGCCAAACAGGTTGATGGCGATGACGGCAATACAAATCGCCAGGCCAGGGCCGAGGATGGTCCAGGGTGCGATAAAGATCTGGGCCGTGCCGCTGCTCATCATGGCACCCCAGCTTGGTGACGGGGGTTGCACTCCAAGACCGAAAAACCCCAGCGTCGCCTCCAGGATGATGGCGTCACCGGTGGCCAGCATGCCGGCCACGATAACCGGAGTCAGGGTGTTGGGCAGCAGGTGGCTGACCATGATGTGGGTGTGCCCCGCGCCCAAGCTGGTAGCGGCTTCCACATAGGTCTCGCTCTTGATGGTCATGACCTGGGCCCGGGTGAGGCGGGCGAACTGTGCCA
Source organism: uncultured Rhodoferax sp. (assembly GCA_964483855.1). Taxonomy (GTDB): domain Bacteria; phylum Pseudomonadota; class Gammaproteobacteria; order Burkholderiales; family Burkholderiaceae_C; genus CAISIP01. Next base: position 5,165 of record CAZADK010000136.1, on the reverse strand, counting down.
GGTAGGCGATGCTGATGGCGATGATGGTGCTGGTCAGGCCGGGGCCGAGGATGGCGATGAAGATCAAGGCGATCAACACCTCCGGGAACGACCAGGTCAGGTCCACGACAGCCGTCACGGCGCGGTCGAACGCACCACCGAAGTATCCGGCGGCGGCGCCCAGACACATGCCGGCGGTAAGGGACACGCCAATTGCTGCCAGGGCGACCGACAGCGAGGTCCTGGCCCCGTAGATGATGCGCGACAACACGTCGCGGCCGAACTCGTCGGTGCCGAGCCAATGCGCCAGCGTCGGACCCTTGTTGGTGGCGGCCAGGTTCTGGATGTCGTATGGGTAAGGCGCGATCCAGGGCGCGAATACCGCAGCCAGGGCGATCACCAGCAGCACCAGAAACGCCAGCCCTCCACGCCAGGTGCCCAGCACCGAGCCGCCGGGCAATGCCTGCAGGACTTTCATTGCATGTTCTCCCGGATCCGTGGGTCCATCGCCGCCTGCACCATGTCGCCCAGCAGGGTGCCGAGCATCACTGCCATCGCCAGCATCAGCAGGCAGCCCTGCACGACCGGGTAATCACGCTGGTTGAGGGCGGTGATCAGCAAGGAGCCAAGGCCGGGACGGGCGAAAACGAACTCGATGGTGACGGCACCACCCACGATCCAGCCTACGCGCAGGCTCAGAATCGTGACCACCGGCAACAAGGCGTGGCGCAACACATGGCGCAACTGGATTTCGCGCCGCGACACACCCTTGGCATGCAGCAGCAGCACGAAGTCCTTGCGGGCGATGTCGAGCATCGCGGCGCGCGTGACGCGCGAGACCAGAGCCACACCCTGCAAGCCGATGGTCATGACGGGCAACACCAGCGCCGTCCAGTTGCGTGCGCCAGAGACCGGGAACCACCCGAGGTGTACGGCGAACACGAGAATGAGCAACAGGCCGAGCCAGAAACTTGGTACGGTAGACCCCAGCAGGATCAATATCATCACGCCGCGGTCGATCCAGCTGTCTTTGTAGACTGCCGCCAACGCGCCGGTTGCGACGCCCACGATGGTCGAGAAAACAAAGGCCAATCCGCCCAACCACAGGCTGTGCGGAAGGTTTTCGGCGATCAGGTCGGCGACCGGGCGGCGCAGCACGATCGCATCGCCGAAGTCGCCGGTCACGACTTTCATGAACCAGGCACCGTATTGCACCAGCAGCGGTTTGTCCAGCCCGATCTTGGCGATCAACGCAGCCTTTTGTTCGGGCGTCGAGCCAATCTGTATCAGATGGTCTACTGGATCGCCGGGGACCAGGTGGACGATCAAGAAGATGACGACCGAAACTGCCAGGAATACCGGCAACAGCAGCAGCAGGCGCTTGACCAGGAAGCCGAACACAGTCCGTCTTGGTGTGCGTGTATCCCGGCCTGTTGCCGCTTACTTGACTTCGACGTCCATGATGGACTGCACGGTCATCCGGGTGCCGCGCACCGTGTCGGGAACCGACAGGCGCGTCTGGTTGAAGGCGAATGCCTGCGTGGGCTGGTAGATGGGTGCGTAGACCCACTGCGACTGCACGTACTCATGGTAGGCCTTGAAGTTGGTCACGCGCTCTTCCCAGGTACGCGAGCCCTTCATGGCCTTTTCGTTGAGAATTTCCGCCTTCGGGTCATTCCACATCGATACGTTCGGGTAACCCAGGCGTTTGCCGCTGAAGAACCAGTCCAGGATGTCGGCGTTGGTGTAGTCATAACTGCGCACCGCGAGCTGGTGGTCGATCCCTTTGCGGTACATCGCATTGATCGACGCCGGGTCCTGGATGGTGATGATCGCGTTCACACCCACCGTCTTGAGTTGCGCCTGGATCACCTCGGTGACACGTTTGAACTGCGTCCCGTTCTGGGTCCACAACTTGACGGTCAGTGGCACGCCAGCCTTGGCGCGCACCCCACCGGCAGCTGGCACCCAGCCGGCCTCGTCGAGCAGCTTGCGGGCAAGATCCGGGTTGTAGCTGATATTGAACTTCGGATCGATCTTGCTCTCCGGCAGCGAACTGATCAGGAAGTTGTTGGCTACCGCACCCGTATTGCCGAACAGGCCGGACATGATTTCCTTCTGGTTCACGGCCAGGGCCACGGCCTCGCGCACTTTGATGTCGGTGAACGGCGCAACCGAGGTATTGATTGGCATGTAGAACACCTCTGTGCCCGGCAGCACCACCAGTTTGAGCGATTTTTCTTCCCGGATTCTCGGCTGAAAGTCGCTCGATACGCCCATCAGCATGTCGACGCCACCGGTTTTGAGTTCCAGAAACGCGGTCGAGTCTTCGCCGATTTCGCGCAGGGTCAGGCGCCCGATTTTTGCCGCGCCCCGGTTCTTGGACAGCGCCGAAGCCCATTTGTAGTCGTCATTGCGCACGAGTTTGGTTTGTTGCCCGATCGTGAAGCTTTCCATGCGAAAGGGTCCGGAGCCGACGGCGCCGGTCACGCCGAACTTGTCCCCCAGCGCGTCATACGCCTTGGGCGACGGAATGCCCATGAAGCTGCTGGCCAGGTTGAGCAGCAGGCTCGGGTCCGGATTCTTCATGACGAAGCGCACCGTCAGATCATCCACCACCACCACCCGGTCGATGGCATCGGCCATGAAGGCGTTCTCGGTGCCCTTGAACTTCGGGATCCACCACTCGATCACCTTGGCATTGAAGGGTTCGCCGTCGTGGAATTTGACGCCGGGACGCAGCTTGAAAGTCCAACTCATGCCATCGGCGGTGGACTCCCAGGACGTAGCCAACAGTCCGTGGAAGCTTTGGTCGGCATCCTGGTCCACCAGGCGGTCAAAAATCAGCTTGATGCCAAGGTTGACCTTGGTACTCTTGATAGGGTTGTAGCTCGGCGCACCGTTTTCACGTGAATTGAGCACAAAAGTTGCGTCCTGTGCCCACACCGGGGACAGGCCGCTCATGGTGCCAACACCCGCCACGGCAAGTAGCAAGATGCCACATGAGCGGACTGTATTTTTCATTCGTTTCTCCAAAGGGATTGCTGACCGGGCACGCTGCAAGAACTTCGCACCGTGAATGTGTGTTCGGCAGAATACCGCGCGGATGCCGTTGGCTGCGCTGATCCATCCCCAAAGGGATATGCGGCGTGGCCAATGGATGCCTCTTGCCTTGCTGATGCCTACCCGCTGGGGCTGCGGATGGCGCCACCTGCGCCTCGGATAGGTGCCTGGCGTTGCAACTTGCCCTATTCTTGTGCGCTCCAGTTTGGCCGACGTCGCGACATTGCGCCCGTTGGCCCACGTGTCCAGAACGCAGGTATCCATGCACCAACTTCGCAAACCCTATCTCCTGTTTCTGGCGGACGTGCAACTCAAGTCGGATGCCAAGACCGCATACGGACTGCGGGACTGGTGCCGTGACGACGTGATGGGCGAGTGGGCGCTGCCCACGGCAACCGTCTCGCTCGATTTGCCACGGTACAGCCCGGCACAGGCGGGCGCCTTGGGCGCCGGTTCTCTGGTGATCGGCGTGGCCGCCGTCGGTGGTGTGCTGCCGGAGCACTGGCTGGGGGAACTCGAGGCGGCGCTGGATGTCGGCATGGATGTGGTGAGTGGCCTGCATTCGCGGCTTGCCTCGTTTCCGCGCCTGGTCGCAGCAGCGCAGCGCAGCGGCGCGCGGCTGCTCGATGTGCGCCATTCGGACCAGGTCTTCCCAGCCGCAACTGGGCGCAAGCGCAGCGGCAAGCGGGTACTCACGGTGGGCACGGACTGCGCCCTGGGCAAGAAATACACCGCGCTGGCACTGACCCTTGCCTTGCAGGAGCAGGGTGGTGCCGCGACATTCCGTGCCACCGGCCAGACCGGGATCATGATCGCCGGGGCAGGCGTCGCGGTGGATGCGGTCATTTCGGACTTCGTCAGCGGCGCGGCTGAGGCCCTGTCGCCGGACAACGATGCAGTGCACTGGGATGTGATCGAGGGGCAGGGCGCCCTGTTCCATCCGGCCTATGCCGGTGTCACGTTGGGACTACTGCACGGCTCGCAACCCGACGCCCTGGTTTTGTGCCATGACCCGTCGCGCGTGAGCATCGAGGGTTACCCCGATTTCCCGATTCCCGACCTGCAACATGCCATCGACCGGTATGTCGAGGCCGCACGCCTGACCAACGCGGCGGTGCGCTGCGTTGGCATCAGTATCAACTCGTCGAGCCTGTCGGATGCCCAGTGGTCGGACTATGCGCGGCCTCTGTCGGACCGGTTGAAACTGCCGGTAGTGGATCCGATGCGCGGTGGTGTGCGAGCCATTGCCAACGTCCTGCTGGCTCCGTGATCAACGCCCACACCAGCGTCGAACTCTGGGAGATGCTGGAGCCATTCGAAATTGCACGGGAGGTGATCACCGAGCAGCCGGTGCTGCTGCTGACGCTGACCGATGCGCAAGGCCACCGTGGTCGCAGCGAAGCGGCCGGTGTGGATTACGCGGGCGAGACACCGCGGAGCATGGCGGAGCAGATCACCGCTTTCATGCACACGCGGCGTGACGCCGACGAGTTTGCCGCCGCCTTGCCAGGTCTTCCGAGCGGCGGCGCGCGCAATGCATTGGACTGCGCCCTGTGGGACTTGCTGGCCAAGCGCAGCGGGATTGCGGCATGGCGCAGCGCCGGCTGTCGTCCGCTGGAGCCACTGCTCACGGCCTTCACCATTGGCCTGGGCGACGAAACCAGCACGCGGCGCAAGTTGCGCTCGGCGCATGGCTACCCGCTGCTCAAGCTCAAGGTGGATGCGCTGCGCCATCTCGATGTAGTGCGTTGGGCACGCGCCGAGCATCCGGCAGCGCGGCTGGTGGTCGATGCGAACCAGTCCTGGAGCCTTCAATTGCTGGCGCAATTGCTGCCCGACCTGGCAGCTCTGGGCGTGGAGATGGTCGAGCAACCGCTGGCCGTTGGAGCCGATGCAGCACTGGCCGACTTTCACTCGCCGATTCCCTTGGCCGCCGACGAATCCTGCACCGATCGCTCCACCCTGGCCGAGTTGGCACAGCGTTACCAGTACATCAACATCAAGCTCGATAAATGTGGTGGCCTGACCGAGGCGTTGGCGCTCGCCGAAGCGGCAACCGCGCTGGGTCTGGGCCTGATGGTGGGCAATATGTGCGGAACCTCGTTGGCCATGGCGCCGGCGTT
>CAZADK010000135.1:2167-8988 GCA_964483855.1 uncultured Rhodoferax sp. | reverse complement strand
GCGGCATGGAGCGCGCACTGCAGGCCCTGACCCGTGGCTACACGCGCTTGCTGGGCTGGACGCTGAAGGTGCGCTGGCTGATCGTGCTGGTGGCCATTGGCAGCGGCGTCGTGTCCTGGTGGGTGTTGGGCGACATCAAGCGCGAGTTGGCGCCGATCGAGGACCGGGGTGTGGTGCTGGCGCAGGTCAACGGGCCGGACGGCGCGACGCTGGAGTACACGAACCGTTACGCCACGGCGATCGAGCGCATCGGAGAGAGTTTCCCCGAATTCGACCGGGTGTTCGCGACCATCGGCAACCCGACCGTGGCGCAGGGCAACATCTTCTTTCGTACCGTGCCGTGGGAGGAACGCACGCGCACGACGCAGCAGATGGCGCTCGAGATGGCGCCGCGGGTCGCGGGACTGACCGGTGTCAGCGCGTTTCCGATCACGCCGCCCTCGTTGGGCCAGGGCTTCACCCAGCGGCCTATCAACTATGTCGTCATCACCTCCGACAGCTACCAGAATCTGTCGCAGGTGGTGCGCGCATTCCAGGACGAACTGGCCAAGAATCCCGGGTTCGCCCAGGTTGACACCGATCTGCGCCTGAACAAGCCCGAGATCAAGCTCGAGGTGGACCGGGAGCGCGCGGCCGACAGCGGCGTCGGGGTGGATGCGATCGCGCGCGCGGTGGAAACCATGCTCGGCGGACGGATCGTGACCCGGTTCAAGCGCGAAGGCGAGCAATACGACGTGATCGTGCAGACCATGGACACCGGCCGCGGCACGCCCTCGGACATCGAGCGCATCTTCGTGCGTGGCCGAAACGACACCATGATTCCGTTATCAGCGCTGGTGAAGATCCGCGAGGTGGTGGTGCCGCGCGAACTCAACCACTTTGCGCAGCGTCGCTCGGCGTCGATCACGGCCAACCTGTCGGCCAACTATTCGGTGGGCGAGGCGCTGAACTTCATGGACCAGACCGCGAAGAAGGTACTCAAGCCGGGTTACGCGACCGACCTCAACGGCATCAGCCGCGAGTTCCGCAAGTCGTCGGATTCGCTGACGCTGGTGTTCGTGCTGGCGCTGTTCTTCATCTTCCTGGTGCTGGCGGCGCAGTTCGAGAGTTTCGTCGATCCGCTCGTGATCCTGCTCAGCGTGCCCTTGTCGATGGCCGGCGCCTTGCTGGCCTTGCAGTGGTCCGGCGGCACCTTGAACGTGTTCAGCCAGATCGGGCTGATCACGCTGGTGGGCCTGATCACCAAACACGGCATCCTGATCGTCGAGTTTGCGAACCAGTTGCGGGAGCAGGGCATGGAGACGATGGCAGCGATCCAGAAGTCCGCCACCCAACGCCTGCGCCCGATCCTGATGACCACCGGCGCCATGGTGCTGGGGGCGATCCCGCTGGCGCTGGCCAGTGGCGCCGGCGCCGAGAGCCGGCGCCAGATCGGCTGGGTCATTGTCGGCGGCATGAGTCTGGGCACGTTGCTGACGATCTTCGTCGTACCCACGATGTACACGTTGCTGGCGCGCCGTCACGCGCCGGGCGCGAAGAAGGAAGTCGCGTCGGAGCATGCCGCGCCTGATCATGCGGCACCTTCCCCTGCTGCCGCCCTGCAGCCGGCGACACCGGCGGCGTGATCGTCAGATCGCGCCGTCGAACACCATCACGTCGACCTCATCGCCTGCGGCGACGTTGCCCTGGTCGTGCGACAGCACGATCAGGCCGTTGGCCTGCACCATCGAACTCAGCACCCCGGAGCCCTGGTTCCCAGTCGTGCATACCTGCAGCCGTCCGTCGGCGCCGGTACTGACGATGCCGCGTTGATATTCCGTGCGGCCTGCCTTCTTGCGGATCGGCTCCAGGCTGTGCGCACGCAGCATCGGCGTGGGGCTGGCCTGGCTGCCCATCATGCGCAGCAGCGCCGGGCGGACAAAGGCCAGGAAGGTCACCATCACCGCGACCGGATTGCCGGGCAGGCCGAACAACACCGCGCTGCGCGGCCGCCCGGGCGCGCCAGCAGCAATCCGGCCCACCGCCATCGGCCGGCCTGGGCGCATCGCAATACGCCAGAATGCGACGCCGCCGGCCGAACCGGCGAGTTTGCGCATCATGGCCTTGGTGTAGTCGGCCTCGCCGACACTGACGCCACCACTGGTGATGATCGCGTCGGCCTGTTTCGCTGCAGCGAGGAAGGCTGTCTCCAGTGCTGCCGGTTCGTCGGGTACGACACCCATGTCGACCATTTGCACACCCATGCGCGTGAGCAGGCCGAACACCGTGTAGCGGTTGCTGTCGTAGACCGCGCCGGGACGGGCCGACTCACCCAGGCTCAGGATCTCGTTGCCGGTGGAGAAATAGGCCACCTTGAGCCGGCGCCGCACCGACACCTCGGCCAGCCCCAGGCTGGCGATCAGCCCCAGTGCCGCGGGACCGAGCCACTCGCCTTGCCGCAACGCTGCCTGACCCTGCAACAGGTCCTCGCCGCGTTTGCGTCGGTTGTCGCCGCGTGCCAACACATCGGCCGCTATCGTCACCCGAGCGTCACGCACGGTGGCCAGTTCCTGTGGCACGACGGTGTCCAGGCCAGCGGGCATCACTGCGCCGGTCATGATCTTGAGCGCCTCGCCGGGTCCGACCTGGCCTTGCCAGGGTTCGCCCGCCAGCGCGGTGCCGACGACCGACAAGGTCAGCGGTGCGCCGGCGTGCAGGGCCGAGCCGTCGAAGGCGAAACCATCCATCGCCGAGTTGTCGTGCGGGGGGACGCTGATCGGCGAGACGATATCGCGCGCCAGCACGCGCTGCAACGCGTCGAAGACACCGACCTGTTCGATCTCGGCCACCGGTTCCACCAGTTGCTCGAGGAATCGGCCGACGTCGCTGGCGCGCAGGCTTTTCGGGTCGTAGCCCTGCAACTGGGCGGCGATGTCGTCGATCGTCTTGGGGTTCATGGCTGCAGCGCCTGCAACTGGTCCAGCGTGTTGGCGTTGGCGAATGCGCGCGGGTCGTCGAACGCGACCAGGGTGGTCTGGTGTTGTGCGGTCCAGGCGTCGATCTTGCGCCGGCCGCTGGCAATGAAGGCTTGCAGGCTGGGCAGCAGGCGCACCGGCAGCAGGCAGAACACCGGCTGCGCTCGCATTGCGAGCTGGCCGCTGCGTTCATCGGGTTCCGGCGCGCTGGCCATCGCGATGTCGGCCTGTTCCGACACCAGTGCCGCGGCCAGCCGCGCCACGAGATCGGTCGGGAACAGCGGGGAGTCGCAAGGCACCGTCACCAGGTAGGGGGTCGCGCATCGGCCCAAGGCTGAGACGAAGCCGGCCAACGGGCCGGCATAGTCGGGCAGGGTGTCAGCAACCACCGGTACGTCGAACGCGCGGTATTGATCGAGATGGCGGTTGGCGTTGATCAGGCACGCTCCTACCTGGGGTTGCAGCCGGCGCAGCGCGTGCAGGGCCAAGGGTGTTCCATGGAACAGCTGCAGGCCCTTGTCCACGCCGCCCATGCGGGTGCCGCGGCCGCCTGCGAGCACGACACCGGTGATCTGCGCTGGCCACAGGGGTACAGTCGCGCCGGCGGCGTCGCAAGGGGGGGCAGGGGTGCCGTGGGTCGTGTCGTTTGGGAGCATCGGTTTCAGCCTCCGATGTAACTCATCTCCACACGGGGCCGGCTGGCCGCGCCCTCGGAGTTGCGCAGTTCCGAATACCGATCGTCGCGCCGGCTCCAGATGTGGCCGATCGCCGTGCTCAGCCGCGCGTCGGTGGCGCCGCCGCGCAGCAGTGCGCGCAGGTCGTGGCCCTGCGATGCGAACAGGCAAAGGTACAACTTGCCTTCGGTGGACAGGCGGGCACGGTTGCAATCGTGGCAAAACGCCTGGGTCACGCTGCCGATGACGCCGACCTCGCCCAGTGCCGGATCGTGTTGCCCGCCGGCGCCAGCGTACCCCCAGCGCTGGGCCGTCTCGCCCACGCTGGTCGCCTCCAGCGGTACCAGCGGCAACGCCTGCCGGATCATCCGGATCACCTCGCTCGATGGCAGCACTTCGTCCATGCGCCAGCCGTTGGTGACGCCGACATCCATGTATTCGATGAAACGCAGCACAATGCCGGTGCCCCGGAAATGGCGTGCCATCGGCAGGATCTCGTGCTCGTTGGTGCCGCGCTTGACAACCATGTTGACCTTGATCGGCCCCAGGCCGGCGGCGCGCGCGGCGTCGATGCCGGCCAGCACCTGGGCCACCGGAAAATCGACGTCATTCATGCTGCGGAACACGGTGTCGTCCAGGCCGTCCAGGCTCACGGTCACGCGACGCAAACCGGCCTCGCGCAGCTGCACCGCCTTGCGCGCGAGCAGCGATCCGTTGGTGGTCAGCGTGATGTCCAGTGGCTGGCCGTCCAGGGTGCGCAGTTCTGCCAGTTGCGCGATCAGGCGCTCGATGTTCTTGCGCAGCAGCGGCTCGCCGCCGGTGAGTCGCAACTTGCGCACGCCGTGGCCGACGAACAGCCGTGCCAGCCGGGTGATCTCCTCGAAGTCGAGCAAGGCAGCTTGCGGCAGGTAGGTGTGGTGTTTGTCATACACCTCCTTGGGCATGCAGTAGCTGCAGCGGAAGTTGCAGCGGTCGGTCACACTGATACGCAGATCACGCAGCGGCCGATGCAGGGTGTCCTGGAGCCGGCCGTCGGCCAGGATGGGTGATCCATCCAGCGGTGGCAGCCGTGCCGCCTGTCGGTGGTCTACCAGGGGAATCACACGTTCAACCATGGGTCGATTCTGCCGCAGCGGCATGCGGGAGCCGCCACGGTGTGCGGGTGTCCATGATCGGGGCGCTGTCAAACACAACGCGCACCGTCGACCTCGATGCACACGCCGCTGATGAAGGCGGCCTCGTCGCTGACCAGGTACAGGGCGGCGTTGGCAACATCCATCGCGGTGGAAAAGCGGCCCAGCGGGATCGTGGCCAGGAACCTGGCGCGCCGCGCATCGTCCAGCGGACCACCGGCGAATTCGACCGACAGGCCGGTGTCCGGGTTGAATACCGGGTTGATGCAGTTGACCCGGATGTTGTCCGGGCCGAGTTCGGCTGCCAGCGACTTGGACAAGGTGATTGCCGCACCCTTGGACGCGTTGTACCAGGTCAGTCCCGGGCGTGGACGCAGGCCCGCGGTCGAGGCGATGGTGACGAAACTGCCGCCGCGCTGGGCGCGAAACACCGGCGTGGCATGGATCGTCGACAGGTACAGGCTCTTGACGTTGACCGCGAAACACTTGTCGAACTCCTCCTCGTTCACTTCCAGCGCGGGCCGGTTGCGGTGCGTCCAGCCGGCGTTGTTGACCATCGCATCCAGACGGCCGTAGGCCTTGACCGCGCCATCGACCAGTGCCTTGACGTCATCCGAGCGGGTCACGTCGCCGGCAATGAAGCTGGCGCTGCCGCCATCGGCCTGGATGCCGGCGACGATCTTGCGGCCCAGCGTGGTGTTGATGTCGTTGACGACGACCTTGGCGCCTTCGCTGGCCAGCCGCTGCGCAATGCCTGCTCCGATACCGCCGCCGGCACCGGTGACGATGACGACCTTGTCCTTGACTCGCATGAAAGTGTCCTTGTGGGGGCTGGTGAATGGGTTGTCGGGCCTGGGGCGGGTATTCAGCCGTGGCGCACCGCGACGGTCTTTAGGGTGGTGAAGCCCAGCAGCGCTTCGAAACCCTTCTCCCGGCCGTAACCGGAGGACTTGACGCCGCCGAACGGCAACTCGACGCCGCCGCCGGCGCCGTAGTTGTTGATGAATACCTGGCCGCTGCGAACCCGGCGCGCCATGCGGAACTGGCGTGCACCGTCGCGTGTCCAGACGCCAGCGGCCAGGCCGAACTGCGTTGCATTGGCCAGTTCGACCGCGTGGTCCTCGTCGCCAAATGCCATCGCCGCCAGCACCGGGCCGAACACCTCCTCCTGCGCCAGTCGGTGCGATACCGGCACGTCGCGCAGCAGCACCGGTGCCTGGTAGAAGCCGGTGGACGGCGCTTGCGCAACCACCTGCCCCTGGGCGACTGTGCCGATGCCGTCCCGGCCGGCCTGTTCGAGGAACTCGCCCACACGCACCAGCTGGCTGCGCCGGATGAGCGGACCGAGGTCCAGGTCCTGTGCGGCCGGGCCGGCGCGCAGCGCGGAAAACGCACGGCCCAGCCGCTCGAGCAGCGGCTCGTAGATGGATTGTTCGACCAGCAGCCGCGCGCCGGCGGAGCAGGTCTGGCCAGCGTTCTGCACGATGGCGTTGATGACGGTGGGCAATACGGCGTCAAGGTCTGCGTCGGCGAACACGATCTGCGGGCTCTTGCCGCCGAGTTCGAGCGTGACCGGGCAGTGGCGCTCGGCGGCAAGCTGCTGGATCAAGGTTCCGATCTTCGGGCTTCCCGTGAAGCTGATGTGGTCGATGCCGCTGTGGCGCGCCAGTGCGTCGCCCGCTTCGTGACCGTAACCCGTGACGATATTGATCGTACCGGGCGGAAAACCCGCTTCGGCCGCCAGTTGCGCGACCCGCACCAGCGACAGGCAGGCGTCTTCTGCCGGCTTGACGACGCAGGTGTTGCCGGCGGCCAGCGCGCCACCGACACTGCGTCCGAAGATCTGCATCGGGTAGTTCCACGGAATGATGTGGCCGGTGACACCATGCGGCTCGCGCCAGGTGAACACGCTGTAGCCGTCAAGGTAGGGCAACGTCTCGCCGTGCAGCTTGTCGCAGGCGCCGGCATAGAACTCGAAGTAACGCACCAGCGCGGCGGCGTCGGCGCGCGCCTGCCGGACCGGCTTGCCGCAGTCGCGTTGCTCGAGCAATGCCAGTTCG
>CAZADK010000135.1:0-2157 GCA_964483855.1 uncultured Rhodoferax sp. | reverse complement strand
GAATGGGCTGCCACGCTCTGCGACAGCCGCATCAGCATGCGGCCGCGCTCGGCCGCCGTCAGCTTGCCCCAGCCGGTGTTTACGCTGGCACGGGCGGCCTGGACTGCGGCGTCGATGTCGCTGGCATCACTGCGTTGCAGTTCGTCAAAGACCTGTCCGTCGGACGGGTCCAGCACCGGGATGCTGCGACCCGAGGCGCTGGCGATGGATTCGTTGGCGATGAAATTGCACTGCATGGTATCGGTCGGCTTCGGGTTTGGGGCCGCGTTCGAGGTCGAGGGCCAGGGAAGATAGGAGGTCGTCGGGGCTGGGTACGGCGCGGCAATCATCGAGTTTAAGCCACGCGCCGATGGCATTGCCGCGAACGCGCGGCGGCAATATTTAGAGGACCCAACAGCCGGTGCTCCTGCTAAATAAGCCAACTGCCCCATCATTGATATCGAACCCGACTTGTCCTGGTCTGCGCCTGACTTCCCGACCGTTTGCTTCCCTCTGCCGCGAACACGCGCGATCGGCCAGGAACAGCCTTTCAAGTCGTTGTCGGGCACGACCTCGGGTGGCAGTTTGCAGTCGGTCGGGGCCGCCTAAAAAGTTGATCCAAGCGTCAACCGACGTTCACCCCTGGCCTCCCTTTTCAATGACAGTTGCTGCTCCCATTGCAGGCAGTGCCGGTGCTGATAACCCTTGGAACTTCACTCCACTTTCTCAGTGCATGCTACCCCATGCGCCGCAGGCGCCCCGAGAGCTTTAGCCCATCACGAAAGTTCAACGCCATCAGGCTGAAGTTTGTGGCGCCGGCCAAAAGCTCCACCACTTGCAGCACATAGAAAGTAGTGTCCATTTCGCCCGCGGCGGCTTTGCCATACAGGTAAAACGCGCAGGGCAAAAGAATCAAAAATGCCGTTGGCGGCTATGAATTGCATGCGCCTTTTCTTGCCCGCCAACAAGTTACCTTTTCGCTCGCTGGATAGCGCAAAACCGCTGCCACCGGTGATCGCCATCGCCGGAATCATGACCCACATGGCTTGCAGAATGGCGTGCTTGACCAGCAAGATGGATTCTTGCGACAAGAATAGCTCGGAGATCAGTGTCGACAGCCAAAAGCTGCCGATGCACAGCATGGCGATGGTTCCAGCAATCGGATGGATGACTTTTTTCATGGGGCTCCTATGGTGGTAGGGGGGTATCGCTTGCTCAATCGGACGCCGCGGGCTGTTCCCCTGACTCCATTTGCGCCATCAGTGTCATCAGCACCTGGCTCGCGCTTTCCAGTGCCGATGGCGCAATGCCGTTGATCAACATGGAGCTGCGCTTTCGCCACGCTGTGCTGATACCGTCATAGGCGAGCTGCCCAGCCGGGCTTAGGCTGTAGACAGGTGCCCGCGTGTCCTTTGGGTTGGCCTGTTGATTCAGCAGTCCCATTGCGAGAAGTTGGTCTGTTTGCTTCAGCGCCGCTTGTCGGGTCAGGCCCATGGCACGGCCGATAGACGCTGCCGATAAAGGCGTGGAGGCCAGATCGACTGCGCCCAGTACCTTCCACTTGGCGATTGTCAGGCCCCATGCCGCGGTGAGCTGGTCGCCCTCCAGATTCAGCGCACGCTGCGCCTGAAAGATCAGGAGGCTTAGGCGGGACATGGGGTCGAGATCGGTGAAGGTGGATGGCATAGTTTGACAATTCGTTGTCGAACTATGCTTTATTGACTACTGGTTGTCAATGTAGCCGTTTGCCAAGCATTTTTGCTTCACAGTCTGCTCGACACTGCTTTAGCGCCCAATGAACTGACGGGCAACCCCTGGCAGGAAGCGGGTGCTCCCGATCTGGCCGTCAACGTCGGCAACGTGCCCAAAGCGGTCATGCGGCGTCACGGAAAGCAGACGCACACGGCAGTAACCAGGCGTTCGACGAAAAATGGCCCTGTACAGCGTTTGACGCCATAAATTTTTGATGGTACTCTGCACCATAAATGAAAGCGACAAAGCTGTTCCACGACAAGGCAACTTTGCCCGGCGGGTCGATTGTCGAAATGACCATTTGGCAGCTTGCCGCGGCCAATCCGGAGCGCCCCCATGGGCTGAAATACAGCCTGTATTACGGCCGCGCGGACAAGCGCCTGGTGGGTTACGACAATGAGCGCGGCAAGGGTGACCACAAGCACA
>CAZADK010000134.1:0-9000 GCA_964483855.1 uncultured Rhodoferax sp. | reverse complement strand
CGGATTAAAAGTCCGCTGCTCTACCAACTGAGCTAACGTCCCACACTTTCATTTGCATTGCGGTTTGTGCCGCGCTGCAAAGCCGCAAATTATAACCAGAAAAAAACGCGGTTTTGCCCTCGCTCATTGGCGTTGGGCCAGCGCGTTCAACACCCATCCTGCGGCGCACTGGCCGAAGGTGGCGGTGACACTGACCATCGATCCATAACCATGGCAATTGAGGCTTCCATCGGACTCGATGGCACACGAGGGATCGACGTCCTGCACTGGCTCACGGCTGAACACGCAGGGCAGACCCATCGGTCGACCCGCACCCGGTGCACCATGCTGTTTGCGCAGCAGGTTGCGCATGCGCGAGAGCAAGGGATCGTGGCTGCTCTGCGCGAGGTCGTCGATATCGACTTTGTGCGCCATGCGTTTTCCGCCTGCCGCTCCGGTGGTGATGAAGAGCGACTTGTTGCGCAGTGCCCAGTCGGCCATCGCGACCTTGGCCCGCACCTGGTCGCAGGCGTCGATGACGGCGTCGACCGGCGCAGGCAACACCGCCGGCCAGTTGCCCGGCTCGACGAACTCTTCCACACCATGCACGGTGCAGGCAGGGTTGATCCGTGCAATACGCTGGCGCATCGCCTGCACCTTGGCCTGCCCAACGGTGTTGTCCAGCGCATGCACCTGCCGGTTGATGTTGGACTCGGAAACATGATCGAGATCGACCAGGGTCAGAGCGCCCACGCCACTGCGAGCCAGCGCCTCGGCCGCCCACGAACCCACGCCACCAATACCGACCACGGCCACATGCGATTGCCGGATGTGTGCGGCCGCCGCCACACCGAACAGCCGCTCCATGCCACCGAAGCGGCGTGCCAGGTCTGCGTCGATCGGCGCCAAGGCAGGGTCCGTCATGGGTGGGGGTGGTACTGCAGCCGGCCCGGCGTCGGCGCTGCAGCATGCTGCGGCGCCCACACGCGCATCAGCGCAACTGCGCGAGGCGTTCGCCGCCGGCCCGGGCCGCCTCGGACTGCGGATAACTGCGTGCGAGTTCTTCCAGGGTCTTGCGCGCGCCGGGCACATCCTTGAGCTCGATCTGGCAATTGGCGATCGACAACAAGGCCTCGGGCGCACGCACATGGTCCGGCGTCGCGGTCAGCATGATGCGAAAGTTGATCACCGCCTCCTTGTAGTCGCGGGTCGCGTATTGCGCGTTGCCCAGCCAGAACAACGCCGAGGGCAGGTAACCGCTCTTGGGATAACGCGCAATCAGGCTGTGGAAGCCGTTCTGTGCGCCCGGAAAGTCACCGACGCGAAACCGCGCCAGCGCCGCGTCATAAGCCCGGCGCTCGGCCGGCTCGACCGAGATCTCGCGTCCGTCCACCGTGATCTTGACCGGTTCGAGCAGGCTCACCCGTTCCTCGACGCTGCGGGCCAGCGTCTGCTGGCGCTGCAACATGTCTTTTTGCTCGCGTTGCATCTCGGACAATTCGCGGCCGACCTGTTCACGTTGACCGTTGCCGCGCGCCAGTTCGGCGCGTAGCGATTCGATCTGGTTTTGCAGGTCGAGCAGCGCGCGGCGCAACTGGATGTTGTCTTCGTTCGACTTGCGCAGCAACTCATTGTGCGACTCGACCAGCCGCTGCACGCCAGCCTCGGAGGCCAGACGGTTGGCCTCCATGCGCTGGCGGGCCTCCAGGATCGCCTTGCGTGCGTCGGAATCCTCGAACAACGCGGCCTGGGCATGCCCTGCCCACATCGCGCTGCCCAGCACCAGGGCCAACAGGAATCGGTTGCTCATGGCATGCTCGCCGCTGCGGCTCATCGGAAACTGATCTCGGCACGCCGGTTTTGTGCCAGGGCCGCTTCATCACTGCCTTGCACCGCCGGCTTTTCCTTGCCATAACTGACCGCTTCCACCTGAGCATCGGTGACACCCAGCAAGCCCAGCGCGCGCCGCACCGCCTCGGAGCGTTTCTGGCCCAGTGCCAGGTTGTATTCACGGCCGCCGGTCTCGTCGGTATGGCCTTCGATCACGGCCTTGCGCGCCGGGTCCGCGCGCAGTTGGCGGGCATGGATCTCGATCAGCGACTGGAACTCCGGCTTGATGATGAAGCTGTCGTAGTCGAAATAGACGATGCGCGCGCCTTGTTGCACGGCGGCATTCGAACCGGGCTTGGTCAGATCGACCGGGGCGACGCCCTGGCTTGGCAGCGACCCGCTGCCGGCGGCACCACTGGAAGCACCGCTGCCGGCCGCACCCCGGGAACCAATCAGCGTACCGGTCTTGTCCTCCACGGCGACATCGTCCAGCTTGACCGACGAGCCGCAACCCGCCAGTACAGCGGCAAAAGTCAGGGCCAGCAAAATTCGATTCATCGGTGTTCTCCTTGAGGTGTCACTGTTGTTGAAGCGGGCCCCAGTCGGGCTCGCGGATCTCGCCCGACGCGCCGGCCAACCGGGTCTTGACCCGCCCGTCGATCGTGGTGGTCGTGAGGCTTTCCCGACCCTGTGCCGACGTGGCGTAGATGATGAGCCTGCCGTTGGGCGCGAAGCTGGGACTTTCGTCGAAAGACGTATCGGTGATCGCGACCGCGTTGCCGCTGGCAAGCTCCATCACATGCAACCGGAATGCGCCATTCACTCGGGAAATATAGGCCAGCGATTTGCCGTCGGGACTGATGGACGGGGAAATATTGTAACTGCCCGTAAAGGTGACGCGTTGCACACTGCCACCGGTGGCGGCCATGCGATAGATTTGCGGCGACCCGCCGCGGTCGCTGACGAAATAGATGCTCTTGCCATCGGGTGAGAACATCGGTTCGGTGTCGATGCTCGAGGACTGCGATAGACGCCGCGGCTCGCCACCCTGCGCGTCGATCAGGTACAACTGAGAGCCGCCGTCGCGGCTCAGCGTCACCGCCAGCGTGCGCCCATCGGGCGACCAGGCCGGCGCGCTGTTCGAGCCCCGGAAGTTGGCCAGCAACCGGCGCTTACCGGTGGCAATCTCATGCACATACACAACCGGCTTGCGCGATTCGAACGATACATAAGCCAGCTGACCCCCCATCGGGGACCAGGCAGGCGAGATGATCGGCTCTGGACTGGCCAGCGCGGACTGCGCGTTTTCACCGTCGGCATCGGCGATCCACAGGTTGTAACGCTGCGCCACCTTGGTCACATAACCAATACGCGTCGAGAAGATGCCCTTGTCGCCAGTCAGCTTCTCGTAGACGAAATCCGCGATACGGTGCGCCGACTGCCGCAAATCGGCCTGCGTGACGGCGTAACTCTGTCCGCCCAGATCCTGGCCGCGGGTCAGGTCCCACAACCGGAACCGCACATCGAAACGACCATCGGCCAGCCGCGTCACGCTGCCCACGACCAGCGAGTCAGCGCCCTTCTGCCGCCAGGCGGTCAGCTCGGGGCGCGCCAACTCGTCGAGGTTGACCGGCACCAGGTCGGTGCCACGAAACTGCCCGCTGCGCTCGAGGTCGGCCTGCACGATGGACGAAATTTTTTGCGGCGTTGCGTCCTGGCCGCGGAACGGCGCAATGGCGATCGGTAGCTGGGTCAGGCCGACACCGGATACCTCGATGCGCAGCTGCGCCCAAGCCGGCATCCACCCGGCCAACAGACACACGGCGGCCAGCATGCGCAGAGTTGCGAACGCATGGCGAAACGGGTTAGGGGACATGAGTGAAAACATGGTTGGAAATAGGCACTTGGACGCAGCCTCGGCTTGAAGTCAAGCCTACCACGCGGGAGGCCGAGCGACTACCGACGGGCAGGTGCAGACAGGTAAACCGGCATCAGCGGCGCGTCCAGACGATGCGCTGATAATAAACGCTCCCCATTGCGCAGCCATGAAGGCCAGTCCGATAACCACCTTGACCGCACCTGCCGACCGCGTTGCCAAACCTGTGCAGCGCATATGCCGGTGACCGACGCTGCGGCACCGTTACAGGAGTCAGCCCTGCCGGCCGCCAGCCTGCCGCGGCGCCTGCTGCGACTGTGGCCGTATTTTGGTCGTCCCCTGTGGGTGTGGGGTGTCGGCGGCGCGGCGACACTGGCGCTGGCATTGTCCGAGCCGCTGATCCCGGCCCTGCTGCAGCCGCTGCTCGACCGCGGTTTCCAGCAGGGCCAACTGCCTTTATGGGCCGTTCCCGTCGCGTTGATCCTGCTGTTCGCGGTGCGCGGTCTGTGCAGTTTCACGGCGCAGCTGGCCATGACCAAGATCACCAGCGCCGGACTGATGGTGCTGCGCAAGGCCATGTTCGACAAGCTGCTGGACGCCCGGCTGACCCTGTTCTCGGGGCAGACATCGAGTTCGCTGGCCAACACCATCGTCTACGAAGTTCAAAGCGGCTCCACGCTGCTGGTGGGCGCGTTGATGACCCTGACCCGCAACACCCTGACTTTGCTGGCCCTGCTCGGCTATCTGATGTACCTGAACTGGAAGCTGACGCTGATCGTCGTGTTCCTGTTCCCGGCCGTGGCCTTCGTCATGCGCATCCTGTCGCGCCGCCTGTACCGGGTCACCCGCAACAGCCAGGACGCCACCGACCGGCTGGCCTATGTGGTCGAGGAGAACGTGCTGGCCCACCGCGATATCCGGCTGCATGCCGCGCAAACGTCGCAGGTGGGCCGGTTCGCCGCGCTCAGCGACGGCTTGCGCCGCCTGTCGATGAAGTCGACGGCGGCCTCGGCGGCGATGACGCCGCTGACACAGATGCTGGCCGCGGTGGCCTTGTCGGCGGTTATCACCGTGGCCCTGATCCAGAGCGCCGACAACACCACCTCGGTGGGCAGTTTCGTCGCCTTCGTCACCGCGATGCTGATGCTGATCGCGCCGCTCAAGCACCTGTCCGAAGTGGCGAACCCGATCACCCGTGGGCTGGCGGCCATGGAGCGGGGCCTGGACATGATGGCCCGCACGCCCGATGAGACCGGTGGCGAGTTCCACTTGGAGCGGGCCCAGGGCGTGATTCGTTTCGAGCAAGCCTGCGTGTCTTATGCCGACAACACGGCGGCGGCGCTGGACCGGTTCAGCCTCGAAGTGACAGCCGGCGAAACCGTGGCGCTGGTCGGTGCGTCAGGCTCGGGAAAGTCGACGCTGGTCAACCTGCTGCCGCGTTTTGTCGAGCTCAGCGCCGGATCGGTCTACCTGGACGGCCACGAGTTGCGCCAATGGAACCTGGCGTCGTTGCGGGCCCAGCTCGCGCTGGTGAGCCAGCATGTGCTGATGCTCAACGATACCGTTGCCGTCAACGTGGCGCTGGGCCAGGACATGGACCGCGACCGGGTCGCGTCTTGCCTGGCGGCGGCCAACCTGCAAAGCCTGCTCGACGAATTGCCGCGGGGGCTCGACACGGTCGTGGGCCACAACGCGATGCAGTTGTCCGGAGGGCAGCGCCAGCGACTGGCGATTGCGCGCGCACTGTACAAGGATGCGCCGGTGCTGATTCTGGACGAAGCGACATCGGCGCTCGACACGGAATCGGAGCGTGCGGTGCAGGATGCGCTGCAGCGATTGATGCAAAAACGCACCACACTGGTGATCGCCCACCGCCTCTCGACCGTACAACACGCGGACCGCATCGTCGTGATGGACAACGGGCGCATCGTCGAGACCGGACAGCATGCGGGCCTGCTGGCAGCCGGCGGGCTGTATGCGCGGCTCTACAGCCTGGGGCTGGGCGGCAACACCAACACGACCGAGGACATCGCCGCAGCGCTGTGACGCGCGCCGACATTGCCCCTAGCAGCGATGTGAAATCGCTTTCCGGGAACTTCGTCGCCCGTATACTGCCGCTCAGTCATACCAGTGTGGGGAATAAGCATCAATACCAAGGGGAACTCCTCTGTCCGAGCCACGCAGTCGCGCAAGGTGTTGCCGGTCACGATCGACCGAGTCGCCAAACATGCCGGTGTATCCGTCAGCACCGTGTCGCGCATTCTCAATGGCACCGCGGTTGTAGCCGAAGAAAAGCGCAAGGCTGTCGACGAGGCAATAGCAGCCCTTGGCTTCGTGCCCAACCCGGTGGCGCGCGGCCTTGCGGGTGGTAAATCCTTCAGTATCGGTGTCGTGACCCAGGCCATTGACAGCCCTTTCTACGCGGACCTCGGACTGATTTTCAGCGGTAGGGTTGCTGCCGCATCCACTTGGTGGCGATCCACTTCTCGCCCGCCAGAACCGGCTTGCCACCGTGCAGCGTCCTTGCATCGACCTGACCGCGTTCATTGCAATACTCGAAATACACGGCAGAGCCTTTCCGGGGAACCACGCTCAGGTGTATCTCTGGAAAGATGGTCTCGCCCCCCTGTTGCACGTCGTTCAGGTAGATCACCAGTGAACTCACCCGCTGTCCGCCCTTGGCCAGATGCGCCGAGCTGCCAGGATCACCCGGGGGGAAGAAATCGAAGTGGGTCTTGTACTCGCCGCCGACCCTGTAATTGAGGATCTGCAGCCCTTCGCCATTCTCCACTGGCCAGCGCAAAAGCTCGGAGATGCGCCCGTCGATGCCAGCGATAAATGCCGTCTCATTGATGGCAAAGAAGGTCCCATGGCTGCTGCGAGCATCGATGAATCGCTCGTGCCCTGACTGCGGATCGACAATGGTGGACCGCTGCAGCTTGACACGCGACAGACGAATCAATTCGTCGCATTCCTGCTCTGACAGCAGGCCGTCGAACACCGCGACAACCGGTTGCGCGATCCGCATCGCAACGCGCACGTCACGGTCTCCGGCTTGCAGGAGATTTCCGGACTGAGGCAGGCGCGCTGTCCCGTAGATGTAGTTGCCCGATGCGTGCCCGACGTCGAGCGAGGGCGACATGTCTGCACTGTCGATGGAACCGGTCTGCGCCGCGTTCGCCCACAGTCGTGCCGTGACCGGATCGACGCCAGCATTGACCATGGCATCGACCATGGACACCGCACTGCAACCCCGACCGACGTTTTCAACGATCCAGTGTTTCCACTCGCTGAACAACAGCATCATGTGCCTTTGCTTTCCAGTGGCCACGAGCGCACCCCGGGGCTGAAACACGCCCCGGGACCCTGTCGATCAATATACCTGAATGCGGTTTCACGGGCGATCATTTCCGCCGTGACAGCCAGCGCCGCCATCGAGCCCGATCGGTCTTGTGCAGCTACGCCCCGTAGGTTCCTTCTCTCACCGTGACCATGAACGCGGCGTACATCGAACTCGGCAACTTCGGCGACGCGCGGTGATCAGGCCTGTTTTGCCAAACGCTCGTTCTGCGGGAACATTGCGCGGCGTGTCTCGTCATCGACCTCGGTCTTGAATGCATGGCGCGATTTCAGCGCTTCGGCGCGCTGCGCTGCCGGTCGCGCGTTGATCTCATCGAGCAGCCGCTTGACGTGCGGCAGTTTGTCCCAGGCCTGCGGGCCGCCCAGGATATAGGGCACCGCGCGCGCCCAGCCCCAGACCGCCATGTCCACCAGCGTGTAGGTGTCGCCGAGCATGTACTTGCGCCCGGCAAGGTGGTCGTTGAGGATGGTCCAGTGGCGCCAGGCCTCGAAGTCGTAGCGGTTCAGCGCGTATTCCTTGGGCTCGGGCGCGGCGTGGCGGAAATGCACGCACTGGCCGGAGTACGGTCCGATGCCGGTCGCAACGAACATCAGCCACGACAGCATCCGTGCCCGCTGCTCAGGCGTGTTTTCCGGCAGGAACTGGCCGGTTTTCTCCGCCAGGTACAGCAGAATCGCGTTGCTGTCGAAAACAGCGATATCCCCATCGACGATCGCCGGTGTCTTGGCGTTCGGGTTGAGAGCCCTGAAGGCCGCGCTGTGTTGCTCGCCCTTGCGGGTATCGACGGGCACCAGTTCATACGGGACGCCGGCTTCTTCAAGAAACAACGCGACCTTGGCGGGGTTCGGCGACGGATGGAAATAGAACTTGATCACGTTTAATCCTTTTCGTTCGGTTGGAAGGCCCCGGCATTCTCCGGCAATTCGCAGGCCTGTGCCGGCATGCGGCGATACCCAGGCCCTTCGGTCGCTGCGGCAACAAGCCTTGCGGGACGATCCGCATCATTGCCGCATCCGGCGCCACGCGACTGGGGCCGCGATTGCCGTAAGCTCGCGCTGCCACCCTCGATGAATTCGCCATGCACCATCCCAACCTTGGCCTGCCCACGCTGATCGCCATGCTGGCATTTGCCGGCAACTCGCTGCTGTGCCGCGTTGCGCTGCGCGACACCACGATCGATCCCGCCAGCTTCACGACACTGCGCATCGTCGCCGGTGCCCTCATGTTGTGGTTGATCGTGCGCCTGCGCAGCCAGGCCTTGCCGGCCTCAGGCAGCGGCAACTGGCCATCGGCGATCGCTCTGTTCGTCTATGCGGCTGCGTTCTCGCAAGCGTATGTCGGCCTGTCCACCGGCACCGGGGCCTTGTTGCTGTTCGGGGCAGTGCAGGCCACGATGATCGGTGTCGGCCTGTGGCGCGGAGAACGGCTCGGTGGTGTGCAGTCTGTCGGGTTGTGGCTGGCCGGCGCCGGCCTGGTCGGGCTGCTGTTGCCGGGCCTGTCGGCGCCTCCGCTGGCCGGCGCGCTGCTGATGCTGGCCTCGGGCGCGGCCTGGGGCATCTATTCACTGCGGGGCAAAGGCGCGGGTGACCCGACACGCGTCACAGCTGGCAACTTCATCCGGGCGGTGGTCCCGGCCACGGTGATGACACTGGCGACGCTGCCGCTGGCCCGCCTCGACCTGGCTGGCACAGCCTATGCCGTCGCCTCGGGCGCGCTGACGTCCGGGGTTGGCTATGCCGTCTGGTACTCGGCGCTACGCAACTTGCGCGTCACCACCGCGGCCACGGTACAGCTCAGTGTGCCGGTGCTTGCCGCCGTGGGCGGAACCGTGCTGCTCGCGGAACCTCTGAGCATGCGGCTGGTGTTGGCATCGGCGACGATTCTCGGTGGCATCGCGCTCGTGATCCTGCGCAAGCCGCCCCGGTAACAGCGTTCGACAAGCCCCGCCCTACTG